>JBBRVD010000074.1:0-16936 GCA_038247175.1 Burkholderiales bacterium
GAACCCTATCCGATCACCTGGGCTGAGCAGGCGAAGTTGCTGATGCGACTGCCGGCGCATCTACAGGACACGGTGGAGTTCAGCGTGAACACCGGCGCGAGAGATGAAAACGTATGTGGACTGCAGTGGGCCTGGGAGGTCGACGTGCCCGAGATCAAGCGCAGTGTGTTCGTAGTGCCGGCGGAGTTCTTCAAGACGAAGCGCCGGCACGTGATGGTGCTCAACGACGTGGCATGGGCCATCGTGCAGCGCCGGCGGGATGTGGACTGCAAATTTGTCTTCACGTACCAGCCGGTGGCTAAGGAGGGCATGCCCGCCAAGGCGCACCGCCGGGTAGAGACGCAGAACAACTCCGCCTTCCAGAAGGCCCGTGACGATGTCGGCTTGAGCCAAGTGAGGGTGCACGATCTGCGCCACACCTATGGTCAGCGTTTACGAGACGCTGGCGTGAGTGAAGAAGACCGTGCACTGCTGCTTGGACATGCGGGCAACGGAATGCCGCAGCACTACGCCGCTGCGACCGTGGCCAGACTGCTTGAGGCGGCCAACGCCGTGCTCAAAACCCGCGATCGCACGATGGTGCTGCGCGTGGCGAACGGGTGAGATAGGGGGAAAAGTCGCGCAGAAAGTCGCGCAAAAGAGAAAGGGTTAGCGGCTCCTAACCTGCTAACCTTTGAAAAATGGTCGGGGCGAAAGGATTCGAACCTTCGACCCTCTGGTCCCAAACCAGATGCGCTACCAGGCTGCGCTACGCCCCGACTGACCTGCATTCTAGCCGCTCGGGTAATGCAATTGCGGCGCCAACCTGCCGAATGTGCAGATAAAGCTTGGGCTACAGTGTGCGCCATGGCCACGCCGCAAGCACCGACAATTCCCTGGCTCGAAGCTGGCGCGGCTTTCCCGCCGGTCGCGCAGGCGCTCGGGCATGACACGGAAGCGCCCGGTCTGGTCGCGGCCGGTGGCCAACTCGACGTGCGCAGTCTGCATGCGGCCTACAGCCAAGGCATCTTTCCATGGTACAGCGAGGGCCAGCCCATCCTGTGGTGGAGCCCCGACCCGCGCATGGTGCTGCAGGTGGACAGGTTCCGGCTGCATCCGTCGATGCGCAAGACCTTGCGCAGATTCATGCGTTCGCCGCAGTGCGAGATCCGCCTGGACTCCGACTTCGCCCGGGTGATCGGACATTGCGCCAGCGAGCCCCGCGACGGCGGCGGAGGAACCTGGATCGTGGCCGACATGCAGCTCGCCTACCGGCAGTTGCACAGCGCTGGCCTGGCGCACAGCGTCGAGGTCTGGGTTGCTGGAGAGTTGGTCGGCGGTCTGTATTGCGTGGCCGTCGGGCAGGCTGTATTCGGGGAGTCCATGTTCAGCCGGGCGCGCGATACCTCCAAGATCGCGCTGGCGGCGCTGGTCGCGTTCTGCCGCTTTCACGGCATCCGGGCCATCGACTGTCAGCAGAACACCCGCCACCTGGCGTCGCTGGGCGCCGCCGAAATGCCGCGCGCGGCTTTCGTGCAGCACTGCCGCCGCGCGATCACCCTGCCAGGGCCACGGTGGGATTTCCAGCCTCTATACTGGGCCGAACTCCTGCCTGACCGGGACGCAAACCAGTGACCCACCTCAAGGATCTACCGCTCCAGACGCTGCAGTTCTATGCGACGGCGCCGTATCCGTGCAGCTACCTGGACGGCAAGCTGGCACGTTCGCAGGTGGCCACACCGAGTCACCTGATCAACAACGCGACCTACTCGGAGCTGGTCAGCCAGGGTTTCCGGCGCAGCGGCCTGTTCACCTATCGCCCGTATTGCGACGGCTGTAACGCTTGCACACCACTGCGCGTGCTGGCGCAGCCGTTCAAGGCCGATCGAAGCCAGCGCCGCGCCTGGCGCCAGCATGCGCATCTGCAGGCGCGGGTCATCAAACTGTGTTTCGTACCCGAACATTACCAGCTGTATCTGCGCTACCAGAACGGACGCCATGCTGGCGGTGGCATGGACCACGACAGCATCGAGCAATACACCCAGTTCCTGTTGCAAAGCCGGGTCAATTCGCGCCTGGTCGAGTTTCGCGAACCGACCCGCGATGGACGGCCGGGTGCCCTGAAGATCGTCTCGATCGTCGATGTGCTGGAGGACGGCATTTCTGCGGTTTATACCTTCTACGAACCCGAGCCTGGCGCCAGCTATGGCACTTATTGCGTGTTGTGGCAGATCGAGCAGGCACGCGCCATGGGTCTGCCCCACCTGTACCTGGGGTACTGGATCGCGCAAAGCGCCAAGATGAACTACAAGGCGCGGTTTGAGCCATTGCAGGTCCGTCTGAACGGTGTCTGGCAAGCGCCCGCAGGCAGGGAAGGCGTCGTGGACCCGTCGCGGCAAACCGCATGAAAAAGGACGAACACTCCCAGGGCGCCAAGCCGACGGTGCAGGTGATCGAGCGGATTTTTGCACTGATGGACGTGCTGGCATCGCGCGACGATGCAATTGCACTCAAGGACATCAGCGAGAAAACCGGCCTGCATCCATCGACCGCGCACCGGATATTGAACGACCTGGCGATCGGACGGTATGTCGAACGACCGCAGCCGGGCAGTTACCGACTGGGTATGCGATTGCTGGAGCTGGGCAATCTGGTCAAGGACAGACTCAACGTGCGCGATGCGGCGATGGGGCCGATGCGCGAATTGCACAAGCGCATCCAGCAGCCTGTCAACCTGAGCATGCGCCAGGGCGACGAGATCGTCTACGTCGAGCGCGCCTTCAGCGAACGCTCCGGCATGCAGGTGGTGCGGGCCATCGGGGGGCGTGCACCGCTGCACCTGACATCGGTGGGAAAGCTGTTCCTGGCGGACGACGATGCACAGCGCATCCGCGCCTATGCGGGCCGTACCGGCTTGCACGGGCAGACACGCAACAGCATCACCCAATTGCCAACGCTGGAACGCGAGCTGGCCAGGGTACGCCAGCTCCACTACGCGCAGGACAACGAGGAACTCGAACTCGGGGTTCGTTGCATGGCGGCAGCAATCTACGACGACCAGGGCAAACTCATTGCCGGCCTGTCGATCTCGGCGCCGGCCAGCCGGCTGGAGGAGAGTTGGCTGCTGCCGCTGCAGGATACGGCACTGCGGATCTCACGCACGCTGGGCTATGCGCCGGAGGGCGCGCGCCACGCCTGAGCCGGGCCCGCCGGTCCGACTGGCGCGGACGCAAGTGCGTTGCCGCTCGTACCGTCCGATCAAGCGGATGCGGCTGCAGAGAGATCAGCGCAGCGCAGTGCTCGCGGTCGCCACCGACTCCACCCAGGTGCGCACCCGCTCCGCGTCGCCGAGTCGGCTCAGTTTCCCAGCCGAGTCCAGGAATACCATGATCAGGTTGCGGCCTGCGATCGTGGTCTGCATGACCAGGCAACGGCCCGCCTCCGATATGTAGCCGGTCTTTTGCAGTCCGATCTCCCAGCGCGGGTTGTTCACCAGTCGGTTGGTGTTGTTGTATTGCAGCGTGCGGTCACCCACCGCCACCTCGTATTTCGACCAGGTGGAATACTCCCGCACGGTGGCATCTGCATGAGCGATATTCACCAGTTTGGCCAGGTCCTGCGCACTGGACTGGTTCTTGCTGGATAGTCCCGTCGGCTCGACGAAGCGGGTGTCTTTCATGCCGAGTTCACGCGCCTTGTTGTTCATCTGGGCGACGAAGGTCGCCAGGCCGCCCGGCGCGCTACGCCCAAGAGCATGGGCAGCACGATTCTCGCTCGACATCAACGCCAGGTGCAGCAACTCGGACCGGGTCAGTTCGGTACCAACCCGCAGGCGGGAGCGGCTGCCTTTTTCCGTATCCACGTCGTCCTGCGTGATGACGATCATGTCGTCCATCGGCAGGTTCAACTCCTTGACGATCAGCGCTGTCATCAGTTTGGTCAACGATGCGATCGGCAAAACCGCCTGGTCGTTCTTGCGCACCAGCACCTCCCGCGTGTCCTGATCGATCACGTAGGCCACGCTGGACGCCAGGTCGAGCGGATCGTGCGCGGCGTGCAGTCCAGCCGCCACGCCATACGAGAGTTTCTCGACCGCCTGTGGTGCTGCTACCACCTGCTTGAGCCTGGCCGCTACCGCAACGGGCCTTTTGCTCGCGCTGCGCTTGACGACCTGCGTCTTCCTGACCTGTTTAGCCTGTTTTACCTGTTTGACCTGCTTGGCCTGTTTTACCTGTTTAGCCGGCTTGCCTGACTTGGTCACCGAGGGTTTGGGAGTACCAGCATGGGAGGCCGGTATCAGCAATGCCAGAAAGAAACCACACAACACGAGGAAACGTACAACCTGATTCATCTATCACCTCGGATTCGTGAGTGACACAACTGTCACCGTGAGCTTCCAGCCGCCTGGGAATCGAGTTTAAACAGAAAAGTAGCGCAAGATCAACCACTTGCGCCACTTATTTCATGTTTTTTAGCAAATCAGGGGTTAACCCACCCTTGTGCAGGCACACGTTCAGCTTTGCTATGTAACTTGTTGAGCGCACTCAGGTAAGCCTTGGCGGACGCGACGATGATGTCGGGGTCGGCGCCAACCCCATTGACCACCCTTCCGCTGTTTTGCAACCGCACCGTGACCTCGCCCTGGCTCTCGGTCGAGCCGCTGATGGCATTGACCGAGTACAGCACCATCTCGGCGCCGCTGTTGACATGTGATTCGATGGCCTTGAGTGATGCATCCACGGGCCCGTTGCCCTGCGCCGAGGCGGTGTGTTCCTTGCCGTCGACCGTGAACACGACACTGGCGTGAGGGCGCTCACCCGTCTCGCTGTGTTGCGACAATGAGACAAAGCCGTAATGTTCGTTCTCATGCGTCACGCTCTCGTCGCTGACCAACGCCAGGATGTCCTCGTCGAAGATGTCGGCCTTGCGATCCGCCAGCTCCTTGAAACGGGCAAACGCGGTATTGGTGTCGGCCTCGCTGTCCATCTGCACGCCCAGCTCGATCAGCCTTTGCTTGAACGCGTTGCGACCGCTGAGCTTGCCCAGCACGATCTTGTTGGCCGTCCAGCCAACGTCCTCGGCGCGCATGATCTCGTAGGTGTCACGCGCCTTGAGCACGCCGTCCTGGTGGATGCCCGAGGCATGCGCGAACGCATTGGCGCCCACCACCGCCTTGTTCGGCTGCACGACGAAGCCGGTGGTCTGGCTGACCATGCGGCTGGCCGCCAGGATGTGTTGCGCATCGATGTTCATGTCCAGGTCAAAGTAATCCTTGCGGGTCTTCACGGCCATCACGATTTCTTCCAGCGAGCAGTTCCCGGCGCGTTCACCGAGGCCGTTGATCGTGCACTCGACCTGGCGCGCGCCACCGAGCTTGACACCCGCCAGCGAGTTGGCCACCGCCATGCCCAGGTCGTTGTGGCAATGCACCGACCAGATCGCCTTGTCGCTGTTCGGGATACGTTCGCGCAAGGTCTTGATGAAGTTGCCGTACAGCTCGGGAATCGCGTAACCGACGGTGTCGGGCACGTTGATCGTGGTTGCACCTTCGGTGATGGCGGCCTCGAGCACCTGGCACAGGAAATCCAGGTCGCTGCGGTATCCATCTTCCGGGCTGAATTCGACGTCGTCGACCAGGTTGCGCGCAAACCGCACCGACTGCCGGGCCTGCTCGAACACCTGGTCGGGGGTCATGCGCAGCTTCTTCTCCATATGCAACGGTGAGGTCGCGATAAAGGTGTGGATGCGTGCTCTGCTGGCGCCCTTGAGTGCCTCGGCAGCGCGCGAGATGTCGCGGTCGTTGGCCCGCGCGAGCGAACATACGGTGGCGTCCTTGATAGCGTTCGCAATCGCTTTCACGGCCTCGAAATCACCGTTGGAACTGGCGGCAAAACCAGCCTCGATCACGTCCACCCGCAACCGCTCGAGCTGGCGGGCGATACGCAGCTTTTCGTCGCGCGTCATGGACGCACCAGGCGACTGCTCGCCATCGCGCAGGGTGGTATCGAAAATGATCAGCTTGTCGGTCATGGCAATCTCCTGGTATTCGAATGGAACGCGTCCGGGTCGTTCACGGTCAAACGGCGCAGACCGAAGCCTCGCCGGCAGACGGCGCTACCACCCGCGCTGTTGTCGAGCCTGTGATTTTTGCACGTGTCAGCGCGCTGGCAACCGCCTTGAGCGACGCAGCCACGATGTTGGCGTCGATGCCGACGCCAAACAGCGTCTGTTGCTCATCGACCCGCAGTTCCAGGTACGCGATGGCCCGCGCGTCCGCGCCCGATCCCAGCGCATGTTCATGGTAGTCCAGCACCCGTACGGTGCGGCCGGTGGCCTGGTTGACGCCCCGAACAAAGGCCTCGATCGGACCATTGCCGCGCCCCTGGACGTTCATCGTGTCGCCTGCAAGCTGCATCCGTGCACGGATGGATACCCGTTCATGCGCTGGCGCGTCGCTGTCTTCCCCGACCTGGTGGCTGGTGATCGTCTGCGCCTGCAAACGGTATTCGCGTTCGAACACCTGCCAGATGTCGTCCGCCGTCAACTCCTTGCCAGCGGCATCCATGACCTGCTGCACGACCTGGCCGAACTCAATCTGCAACCGGCGCGGAAGTTCGACGCCGTAATGCGTTTCCAGCAGATAGGCAATACCACCCTTGCCCGACTGGCTGTTGACCCGTATGACCGCCTCGTAGCTGCGGCCGAGGTCCTGCGGATCGATCGGCAGGTAGGGAACATCCCATGGCGCCGCGTCAGAGCGGGCGTCACGCCGCGCGGCCAGCGCTTTTTTGATCGCATCCTGGTGGGAGCCCGAGAACGAGGTGTAAACCAGGTCGCCGACATATGGGTGGCGCGGATGAACCGGCAACTGGTTGCAATATTCGACCACACGCCGGAGCTCGTCGATGTCGGAAAAATCCAGTCCCGGAGAGATGCCCTGGGTATACAGGTTCAGCGCGATGTTGACCAGATCCACGTTACCGGTCCGTTCGCCGTTGCCGAACAGGCAACCTTCGATGCGGTCGGCGCCCGCCATCAAGGCGAGTTCGCCAGCCGCGGTACCGGTGCCCCGGTCGTTGTGCGGATGGACCGACAACACGATACTGTCGCGCCGTGCCAGGTGCGTGTGCATCCATTCCATCATGTCGGCGAACACATTGGGCGTCGAGTACTCCACCGTAGACGGCAAGTTGACAATGCATTTGCGCGCTGGCGTTGGTTGCCAGACCTCGGTCACCGCATCGACGACCCGGCGCGAGAACTCCAGTTCGGTGCCGGAAAAATGCTCTGGCGAATACTGGAACGTCCAGTGCGTGCCGGGCTGGCGGGCCGCCAGTTGGGCGATCAGCCGGGCACTGTCGACGGCCAGTTGCACGATCTGGTCCTGGTCCATGTCCAATGCCACGCGCCGCATGACCGGCGACGTGGCGTTGTACACGTGAACGATAGCGCGCCTGGAACCGGCCAGCGACTCGAAGGTTCGCTCGATCAGGTGCGTACGCGCCTGTGTCAGTACCTGGATCGTGACGTTGTCCGGCACCAGGTCTTCATCGATGAGTTTGCGCACAAAGTCAAATTCCACCTGGGACGCCGACGGGAAGCCGACCTCGATTTCGGTGAAGCCGATACGAACCAGCGCCTGGAACATGCGCAACTTGCGCTCAATATCCATCGGCTCGATCAGCGCCTGGTTGCCGTCGCGCAGATCGACGCTGCACCACAGCGGAGCGCGGATCAGGACAGCGTCGGGCCAGGTTCGGTTGGCGAGGCGGACCGGGGCAAAGGCCTGGTACTTGGTGCTGGGTTGCTTCAACATCGTGGTTCCTTGTGTGATTGAAACCAGCAACGCTCCAAAATGCAAAACGGCTCGATGCTGGTGCATACGAGCCGTTTGATCGATAAGCGCAGGTTACCGTCGTCGCCCGTACAGGGTTCCCGGTAGTAGTGCCAGCACAATCTTTTGCATGAGGGAAATGTAGCACAGCTGCAGATGCAGGTCACCGCTCAAGCGATTGCCTCCCACGCTCTCAATGCAAACCGCGCTCGTCGGGATCCTCGGTCGAGGTACTGATGACGCTGGTCTGCTGGCCCTTGTAACGGCGCCAGACATAGACCAGATAACCGCTGATGCCATAGGCACCGAACAGGCCCAGCAGCGCCTTGGCTGGATCTATGCTGATCGCGCCGATGGCCAGCGCCACCAGCACGATCACCGGGAATGGCACGCTCCTGCGGGCACTGACGTCCTTGAAGCTGTAGAACGGGACGTTGGTGACCATCGTCAGGCCCGCGTACAAGGCCAGCGCGAACATGGGCCAGGCGACCTGCGGGCCCTTGACACCGAGTTCGGCCATCACCAGAATGAAACCGGCGATCAGCGCCGCGGCGGCCGGCGACGGCAGGCCCTGGAAAAAGCGCTTGTCCACGACCCCCGTGTTGACATTGAACCGCGCCAGTCGCAAAGCGGCGCATGCGCAATAGACGAAGGCGGCAATCCAGCCCCAGCGCCCCAGGCCGCGCAAGGCCCATTCATATGCGATCAGCGCCGGCGCAGCGCCGAACGACACCATGTCGGACAAGGAGTCCATCTGTTCACCGAACGCGCTTTGCGTGTTCGTCATGCGCGCCACGCGGCCATCCAGGCTGTCGAGCACCATCGCGCAGAACACGCCAATGGCCGCCATGTCGAAGCGGCCGTTCATCGCCATGACGATCGAATAGAAACCCGCGAACAAGGCCGCGAGCGTCACCATGTTGGGCAGGATGTACAAGCCTTTGCGGCGCTTGGGCACGACGACGGTCTCGAGCTCCACCAATTCCGAATCTGCGCCATCAGGCATAGTTTTGTTCTCCAACGCGTTCGAAGCGACAGCGGCCGCACAGTGTAAGACACGCCGTCTGCCGCCTCCCGAGGACGACGGCCACGCTGCAGCGAAAAAGGCCACCGAAGTGGCCTTTGCAGAGCTCAGGACAAGACACTCAGTTGCGGGTCTGATCGACCAGCTTGTTCTTCTTGATCCAGGGCATCATCGCGCGCAATTTTTCACCGACGACTTCGATCTGATGCTCGCCCATCAGGCGGCGGCGGCTGAGCAGGGTCGGCGCGCCGGCCTTGTTCTCCAGGATGAAGCTCTTGGCATAGTCGCCGCTTTGGATGTCCTTGAGGACCTGCTTCATCACCTTCTTCGTCTCATCGGTGATGATGCGCGGTCCGGTCACGTATTCACCATATTCGGCGTTGTTCGAGATCGAGTAGTTCATGTTGGCGATGCCGCCTTCATAGATCATGTCCACAATCAGCTTGAGCTCGTGCAGGCATTCGAAGTACGCCATCTCGGGCGCGTATCCAGCCTCGACCAGGGTCTCGAAGCCGGCCTTGATCAGTTCGACCGTGCCTCCGCACAACACGGCCTGCTCGCCGAACAGGTCGGTCTCGGTCTCCTCGCGGAAGTTGGTCTCGATGATGCCGGCCTTGCCGCCACCGTTGGCCATCGCGTAGCTCAGCGCGAGCTCGCGCGTGCGGCCCGACTTGTCTTGCGCGATCGCGATCAGGTGCGGCACGCCGCCACCCTGAGCGTAAGTGCCGCGCACCGTATGGCCGGGCGCCTTGGGCGCGACCATCCAGACGTCCAGGTCGGCGCGCGGCGTGACCAGGCCGTAATGCACGTTAAAGCCGTGCGCAAACACCAGCGAGGCGCCCGACTTGATGTTGGGCTCGACTTCGGTCGCGTACACGGTGCCGATCTGCTCGTCGGGCAGCAGGATCATGACCACGTCGGCAGCCTTGACCGCATCGGCGACTTCCGCGACCTTGAGGCCGGCCTTCTCGACCTTTGGCCAGGAGGCGCCACCCTTGCGCAGGCCAACGATCACCTTGACGCCGCTGTCGTTCAGATTCTGCGCATGGGCATGGCCCTGGCTGCCATAACCGATGATGGCCACGGTCTTGCCCTTGATCAGGCTCAGATCACAATCCTTGTCGTAATAGACTTTCATTTCGTTTCTCCTAAAGTGGTCGCTCAGACCCGCAAAATCCGTTCGCCGCGGCCAATCCCGCTCGATCCGGTCCTCACCGTTTCCAGAATCGCACTGCGCTCGATCGCCTCGAGGAAGGCATCGTTCTTCGACTGCACACCGGTCAGCTCAATGGTGTAGCTTTTCTCGGTGACATCGATGATGCGCCCCCGGAAGATGTCGGCCATGCGTTTCATTTCCTCGCGCTCCTTGCCGACCGCGCGCACCTTGACCATCATCAGTTCGCGCTCGGTATAAGCGCCCTCCGTCAGGTCCACCACCTTGACCACCTCGATCAGGCGGTTCAGGTGTTTGGTGATCTGTTCGATCACGTCGTCGGAGCCGGTCGTCTGAATCGTCATGCGCGACAGGCTGGGGTCCTCGGTCGGCGCGACGGTCAAGGACTCGATGTTGTAACCGCGCGCGGAAAAAAGCCCGACCACGCGGGACAGGGCCCCGGGCATGTTCTCGAGCAGGACTGCAATGATATGTTTCATGAAGGGATTCCTCTTTTCGCCGCCCTCCCCTGGTTGCGGTAACAACCAGACTTGGCAAGCAATAGACGCATCGACAGGTGGAAAACGCACTCTGCGGGCCGGCGCGATGCCGGGGGCGGAGAGCGTTGGGATCACGAAAGGTCGTTAGAGCTCCTCGGATCCCAGCAGCATTTCGGTGATACCCATGCCGGCCTTGACCATCGGAAAGACGTTCTCGGTCGGGTCGGTGCGGAAATCCATGAAGACCGTGCGGTCCTTGAGTTTGCGCGCTTCGCGCAGCGCGCCCTCGACGTCTCCCGGCTTTTCTATCAGCATGCCGACGTGTCCATAGGCCTCGGCCAGCTTGACGAAATTGGGTAGCGCGTCCATGTAGCTGTGGCTGTAGCGCCCTTCGTAGTCGAGTTCCTGCCACTGGCGCACCATGCCTAGATAACGGTTGTTCAGCGACACGATCTTGATCGGCGTGTTGTACTGCAGACAGGTGGAAAGCTCCTGGATGCACATCTGCACCGAGCCTTCGCCCGTGATGCAGAACACCTCGGCCTCGGGCTTGGCCAGCTTGATGCCCATCGCATAGGGGATGCCCACGCCCATCGTACCCAGCCCGCCCGAGTTGATCCAGCGCCGCGGTTCGTCGAAGCGGTAATACTGCGCCGCCCACATCTGGTGCTGTCCGACGTCGGACGTGATGTAGGTCTCGCTGTCCTTGGTCATGCCCCACAAGGTCTGCACCACATGCTGCGGCTTGATGACGTCGCCCTTGCCCATGTCGAAACGCAGGCAGTCGCGCGCGCGCCACTCCTCGATCGTGCTCCACCAGAGCGCCAGTGCGTCTGGATCCGGGCGCAACGGGCTCTCGCGGATCATCGCCAGCATCTCGGTCAATACGTCCTTGACGTCACCGACGATCGGTATGTCGACCTTGACCCGCTTGGAAATGCTCGAGGGGTCGATATCGATATGGATGATCTTGCGCTCGTTCTGCGCAAAGTGTTTCGGATTGCCGATCACCCTGTCGTCGAATCGTGCCCCCACCGCCAGCAAAACGTCGCAGTTCTGCATCGCGTTATTGGCCTCGATGGTGCCATGCATGCCCAGCATGCCGAGGAATTTGCGGTCGCTGGCCGGATAGGCTCCCAAACCCATCAGCGTGTTGGTCACCGGGTAACCCAGCATGTCGACCAACCTGCGCAACTCGGCCGAAGCATTGCTCAGCAACACCCCGCCACCGGAATAGATGTAAGGCCGCTTGGCCGTCAGCAACAACTGCAGCGCCTTGCGGATCTGGCCACCGTGACCCTTGCGCACCGGGTTGTACGAGCGCATCTCGACGGTCTTGGGGTAACCGTGGTACGGCACCATCTTGAACGAGACATCTTTCGGGACATCCACCACCACCGGGCCTGGGCGGCCGGTCCGCGCAATATGGAACGCCTTCTTCATCACGTCGGCGACATCGCGCGCATCCTTCACCAGGAAATTGTGCTTGACGATGGGCCGGGTAATACCCACGGTGTCGCACTCCTGGAACGCGTCCAGGCCGATTGCCGCTGTCGGCACCTGCCCGGTGATGATCACCATCGGAATGCTGTCCATGTAGGCTGTGGCGATGCCGGTCACCGCATTCGTCACGCCGGGCCCCGAGGTCACCAGGGCCACGCCGACATCACCGGTGGCACGGGCATAACCGTCGGCCGCGTGAACCGCGGCCTGCTCGTGGCGTACCAGCACATGCTGGATCGTGTCCTGCTTGTAGAAGGCGTCGTAGATATGCAGCACCGCGCCGCCTGGGTAACCCCAGACGTACTTGACGCCTTCGGCCTGCAGCGCCTTGATCAGGATTTCGGCGCCGCGCAGTTCCGGCACCGCAGGTGCGGACGAGGCCATGGGATTGGGCGTGCTCACGGCAGCCGCCGAACTGATTTCGGCCTTGGATATTTCCATGATGATGAACCTTTGTGAATTTCTCTGACGAAAGACCTTGGGTGCCCCTTCGCAAACGCTTGTGGCGTCGCATCGGAACTTGAGGCCAAAGCCACAGGCGCAACCAATAATGCGCCAGACCATGACCCGTTTGCCATTTGAAGAGCAGGCGGCATTATCGCACTCCAAAAATCCGGATCGCGTGATGCGCCCTGAAAATAGGGCAGTGGCGATGCCATAATCCCCCCGGACGAGCGCACAGGCAGGCCCGACAGGGTGGCATACACAAACACTCCGCCCGCGCACCGCATACCGTCCCCATTGGCAACAGAACAAGAACTCTCCGATTTTTTGCGAAGCGTCGAGAAGCGGGCGTTCAAGCGTTCGCTCTACCATGTGCGCAACGAGGAATCGGCACTCGACATTGTGCAGGACAGCATGATGCGGTTGGCCGAGAGTTACGGCGACAAGCCGGTGTCCGAATTGCCCATGCTGTTCCAGCGCATCCTGGCCAACTGTACCCTTGACTGGTTTCGGCGCAACAAGACGCGCAATGCCCTGTTCTCGAACGTCGGAGACTTCGGGTCACCCGACGACAATGGGGACTTCGACCTGCTGGAGGTCTTGTCCGACAGCGAGGCGACACAGCAGACGGAAAGCGCGCAGGACGCCACGCAAAGGGCCCAGACCTTGCGGGATATCGAAACTGAGATACAAAGGTTGCCGCTGCGTCAACGAGAAGCCTTCATGATGCGTTACTGGGAAGAGTTGGACGTCGCCGAGACCGCCGCCGTCATGGGCTGTTCGCCGGGGAGCGTCAAAACGCACTGTTCACGTGCTGTGCAGGCGCTCGCCCGGGCGCTGCGCGCCAGGGGGATCACATTATGAGCCGTTCACAGAACCACCAACTGGCGCTTGCCGAGGAGCGACTGGGCCTGAAGATCGCAGCCCGGCTGTCCGAAGCCAGCGATGCCGTGCCGCACGACATCGAAGAGCGCCTGCGCCATGCCCGCATGCTGGCGCTGTCACGGCGCAAGCAACCACGAACCGCAACGGCTGATGCGTGGCTGCCTCTGGGCCAGAGCGCCGCGCTGGGCGGCCCCACCGGCCAGGAGGCAAGCTGGTGGCAGCGCTGGGCCATGGTTTTGCCGGTTTTGGTCCTCGTCATCGGCCTGGTGGCCATCGACAGGGTTCTGGACGACAAGACAGCGAAGGAGATCGCCAAGATTGACGCGGCCTTGCTCGTGGACGACCTGCCGCCAGTCGCCTACACGGATGCGGGCTTTCTGCAGTTCCTCCGTTTGAACCACGGCACAACGCGGTAACAAGACGGTCACTGATGCATGTCCATCCGCTGTTCAGTCGTCTGCGGCTGATACCGTACCTGGTCTGCCTGGCTTTCGTGGTTCCGGGCTTGCCCGTCATCGGCCAGACATCCGCCAATGGCAACCCGGCCAAGCCAGCGGCGGCCCCGTTGAACAGCACGCTGGCTTGGAACCGGCTGAGCGCCAGGCAACAGGCGGCATTGCAGCCACTGGCCCCGATCTGGAACGAGATCAACGCCAGCCGCAAGCGCAAGTGGATCGCGCTGTCGGCCGACTTTGAAAAGCTCTCGCCTGCCGAAAGAGCCAAGCTGCATGGCCGTATGCGCGAATGGGCGGCGCTGAGCAACGCCGACCGCAACCAGGCCCGGCTGAATTTCGCCGAAACCCGTGGCTTGTCCAGCGAACAGAAGAAGGCGCATTGGGAAGCCTACCAGGCGCTGACCCCGGAACAAAAGCAGCAGTTGGCGAGTCAGGCGTCGAGCCAAACGGCCATCGGCGCGGCACCAGCCGTCACCCATCGATCCACGGGTAAACTTGCGGCTGTGCCAGTGACCCGCTCTGACGCCGGGTCCGCGGCGTCCCCATCTCCATCCTTGCCCGCCGCCCATTCGGAAGCTGGCGCCAAGGCAGACGGAACCCCGAGTCCATGAGCGTGACTGACAACCCTTCCCCGCCAACCGCCGGCGGTAGCACTACACGATCGGACACATCCTCCCCGCCGAGCTTGCTGACCACACCGTCCCTGCTGCGCCGAATGGCCTGCTGGCTGTACGAAGGCATGTTGCTGTTCGGCGTCGTGTTCATCGCCGGCTACCTGTTCGGAACCCTGAGCCAGACCCGCAATGCGATGGACAACCGGCATGCGCTGCAGGCCTTTCTGTTCGTCGTGTTCGGCATCTACTTCACCTGGTTCTGGGCGCGCGGACAGACCCTGGCCATGAAGACCTGGGATATCGCGGTGGTGGACCGTGCCGGTCGGCCGATCACGCAGCAGCGCGCGCTGGTACGCTACCTGTCGAGCTGGTTGTGGTTGCTGCCGCCGCTGGCCGTCATCGCTCCGTACAACCTCGGTGGCGGCGAGACCGCACTGGTCCTGATCGGCTGGGTCATCATATGGGCCGTGCTCAGCCACTTTCATCCGCGGCAACAGTTCTGGCACGACGCCATCGCCGGAACCCGGTTGGTCACCCGCACCCGTGAGCCCAGGAAGGGCCCATGAGCGTGCGAGCACCCAGTCGCACGCATGGCGTCGCGGCATGACAAGGCCTTGATGCAAACCCCGCAAGCGCCGCAGGAGCCGGTCCACCACAACCCGCAAAAGACCCGCACCGGACTGGACCGTATGTGGCACGCCAGCCTGTATTCGCTCGCAGGGCTGCGCGCCGGCTGGACGGAGACCGCGTTCCGTCAGGAGGCCATTGCCGCGATCGTGCTGGTGCCGCTGGCGCTGTGGCTGGGCCAGAGCTGGGTTGAGCGTGCCTTGCTGGGCGGCTCTGTACTGCTGGTGCTGATCGTGGAGTTGCTGAACTCCGGTATCGAGGCCTCCATCGACCGCGTTGGCCTGCAATGGCATCTTCTGTCCAAGCGGGCCAAGGACCTGGGCAGCGCGGCAGTGCTGCTAAGCCTGGTGCTGTGCATCGGCATCTGGACTGGCGCCATCTGGCAACGCTGGGGATTCTGATGCACCCGCCAAACAGCTGCGCTCCGCAGGCCTGGCGCCGCAGCGCCGCTCAGACGGCGCTTTCGTCTTCCTCGCCGGTACGGATGCGCACGGTGCGCTCGACCGCCGTCACGAAAATCTTGCCGTCACCGATCTTGCCAGTGCGCGCCGCCTTGACGATGGCGTCCACGCAGCGGTCGACGTCGTCGGTGCGCACCACGACTTCGACCTTGACCTTGGGCAGGAAGTCCACGACATATTCGGCGCCCCGGTACAACTCGGTATGCCCCTTCTGGCGACCAAAACCCTTGACCTCACTCACCGTCAGGCCGGTGACCCCGCACTCGGCGAGCGCCTCACGCACTTCCTCGAGCTTGAACGGTTTGACGATAGCGGTGATCTGTTTCATGGCGAGTCTGGCTTTCAATAGGAATCGGCACACGGCGCCGTTGCGAACCCGCAACCGGCCGCGAAACCGGCTGTTACAGGTTACTGCCTCCTAGGATAGCGCCATTTGCCCGGCACGCTGCTAACAATGGTTACGACTGCGGCGATCACTGCCGGAACTTGTTCGTGATCGGGTAGCGCCAGTCCTTGCCGAAGCTGCGATGGGTCACCCGGATGCCAATCGGTGCCTGTCGGCGCTTGTACTCATTGAGCTTGATCAGTCGGGTCACCCGCTCGACGTCTGCCGCGGCAATGCCGCTGGCAACGATGGATTCGATCGACTCGTCATTTTCCATGTAGCGCTCGATGATCGTATCGAGCACCTCGTAGGGCGGCAGGCTGTCCTGGTCGGTCTGGTCCGGGCGCAATTCGGCACTGGGCGGCCGGGTGATGATGCGATCGGGAATCGGTGCCACGCCGGTGCCGTAAGGATCATGCTGGTTGCGCCAGCGCGCCAGGCGATAGACCGTGGTCTTGGCCAGGTCCTTGATGACGGCAAAACCGCCAGCCATATCGCCATACAGCGTGCAATAGCCAGTCGCCAGTTCGCTCTTGTTGCCGGTCGTGAGCACGATGGGGCCGAACTTGTTGGACAGCGCCATCAGCAGCGTGCCGCGGATACGGGCCTGGATGTTCTCCTCGGTGGCGTCTTCGGCCAGGCCCGAGAATTCGTCAGCCAGCGCCCGTTTGAACGCCTCGAACTGCGGCACGATGGAAATTTCGTCATACCGCACACCCAGCCGACCGGCCATGTCGCGCGCGTCCAACCAGCTGATGTCGGCGGTGTAGGGCGACGGCATCATCACCGTGCGGACCCGCTCGGCGCCCAGCGCATCGACCGCGATTGCCAGCACCAGCGCCGAATCGATGCCGCCGGACAAACCGAGGATGGCGCCAGGAAATCCGTTCTTGCCGATGTAGTCGCGCACGCCCAGCACCAGCGCGTCCCACAGGTCGGCATCCGCCTCGCGTACCGGCGCCACATCGCCAGACAATTGCAGCATGCCAGAGCGCTGGTGCACCTGGACATCGAACAACTGCTCGCGAAAACTCAGCGCCCGCGCAACCAGCGCGCCGTCGGCCGCAAGGGC
>JBBRVD010000075.1:0-16854 GCA_038247175.1 Burkholderiales bacterium
CTGCACGGCCTGCAGTCCCTTCGTTTTCGGGAAATCCGATGTGCCACATGCCCACCCGCTTCATGCAGTGCCTGTTGCGCCGACCTGGCCGGAGCTACCGGCGGCCAGGCCGGCGGACCTCGGCCTGCCACCACCACTGGCAATCGACGGCGCGCTCGATCTGGCAACGGCCTGCCGCCAGCTGGCCGATAGTGGCTGCACGCTGGCGCGCCAAGGAAGAGATCACCCAGCATAGAGGGGAACATCGTGGCACGGTGGTTGCAGCACTTTCCATCATGCCGCACGTGGGTATGCTGCCATTTGCGTTGAAGGCATTGCGCCAGCGCTACCCGTCAGTAAAGCTGCAGGTGATTGAAGGTTTGTTTCCAGATGCGGAGGGTCCATTGCGTGAAGGCATCGTGGACTTCTATTTGGGTGCGGCTCCTCGTGCAGCACCGGCCCCGGGTCTGGCAATGCACAAGCTCTTCGACAACCGGCGCACTGTCGTTTGCCGCAAAGAGCATCCGCTTTGCTGCGCGCGATCTCTGAAGGCATTGCAAGAAGCGGATTGGGCTATCACCGGCGTCGACTATGACGTCGAGGACGACATCGCAAGGTTATTCGAAAGCCACAACCTGTCACCGCCGAGGGTGGTGCTGCAGGCCAGTTCGGCTATGTCCATCATGGTGAGTCTTGCCCATGGCGACTTGCTGGCGATGCTTCCGGTTCAATGGGGTGATTTCCCATTGACGCGCGACACCTTGCAGACCATCAAAAAAAGTGCGCGAGGTACCGAGGTACTGCCGGCGCCGTCCATTGTTCTCGTCCAACGACCTGACTATCCATTGACCCACGCTGCGGAATTTCTGGCCGATGTACTGAAGCGGTTTGGTCTATCGAGCTGATTGGCCAACTCAACAAGGTGTACGAGGTACTAAAACGCAAACGGCCTCTGACCCTGGCCATGGTCTGGCGCTTGCACACGGGGCTGGGAATTCCGGAGGAGAGCCTGATTCGGCAACCCGTTTGAGACCTTGCGACCGGCTACCCCGCAATTCGACGCGGCCTTTCATGCTCGAAGTAAGTATCGGCAGCGAAGCGACCGTTGGCTAAAACGGCCACTCCGTCCCAGAGTAGCACGACCATGCGCGTATCCGCCACACAAGCCAAGAATCGTTTCGGCGCCATGTGCACCCACGCCAAGACCGAGCCAGTGTTCGTCGAGAAAGACGGTCGAATCGACACGGTTATTCTGTCGGCAGACCAATTCGACGCGCTCAGTTTGAACAGCCAGCGCAAGTCTCTGAAACAGCAAAGGAAGTTGTTCGATCAAACCCACAAAGTCTGGCTCGAAGAACAGAACGCGCGATTCGAGAATCACGGTCTGTGGTGCGACGACTTGCGGGTCTGGTAAATGCAGTTCGACATCTACCGCAACCCAAGTTCGAGGATGCGCGAGCAGTATCCGTTCGTTGTCGATGTACAGAGTGACTTGCTGGGCAGCCTTGCGACCAGAATGGTGGTGCCACTGGCGATCACACAATTGGCGTCGAGTGACGTGCCGCGCAGCCTGTGCCCGGTTTTTCAGGTGCAGGGACTGCAACGGGCGCGAGACCGGCGAGACCGGGGTCAGGTCTCTCCTGTCTCCTCCATCCCCCTGATCAGCCGACTGACATGCCCAACCGACAGCCCGCACGCTGCCGCAAGCCCCGGCATCGTCTTCCATCCAGCTCGATAGGCGGCGTGCAGCGCCTGGGCGCGACTGCCGTCGCGCGCATGCAGCCAAGCGTCCCAAGTCGCCGGGCCCCACGCGGCGGTGACGCGCTGCCGCACTGGCACCTCGCGCGACTGGCGCGCCTGCGGCTCGGCCTGCGCCCGCATGCGCTCGGCGAAGGAGTTAAGGGTCAGGCCTATACCTTGAAGCCCAGCAATAGCTTCGCGACGCTGTGGCTAGAAGAGATCGGTCCCAAGTTGGCACCGCGCATCTCGCCCATCGCGCCCATCGCGCCATGATGTAAACCCCTGCCCCCGTAGACCGCAACTTCCCATCCAACCCCTGAAACTCCATCCGAGTCGACGCGACCCGCGACCCCAGCCGCATGACGGTAGCGTGCAGATCGAAATATTCGCCAATACCCGGACGCAGGTAATCCACCCGCAGGTTGATCGTTCCCAGTTTGCCAAACCGATGCAGCCGCACGTCGGGCGCCTAGTCCACAGGCTCAGGCTGAGGGTCAAGCCTATACCTTGTAGTTTCAGGCCAGTGTGCAGGGGCTGGGCAGCGAACAAGCGGTTATCCGTGGCCGCGACCGTGTTGCCCGATTCACGGTGACCACGCATGCAAACAATGGTCCATCGTTGACTTGGACATGGCGCTGATAATCCAGCGCCTTGCCTTGCCTTGCAATGCACGGCAACCCCGTGCCCGACCGATTGATCTCGTACGCCAACCACCAATGGCGACGCCTCAGCATGCAGCAGTGGCCGCAGCGCGCTGGCAAAAGCAAAACCGGATGAACGGTGTCAGGCCCGCGTTTTCTGAACCCACACCACGCCCGGCAAACCTTTGAAGTGGGCATCACAGGTAAGCAGTTCGGCGCCTTGCTGCACGGCAGTGGCGTAGACGATGGCGTCTGCCGTGGCGAGCTGGTGTCGGCGGTGCAGGTCAGCGGCGAGCAACGCGGTGCCGGTGTCGAGCGGCGTCACCTGGCATTTCATGGTGTAGGCGATCACTTGATCGGCTTGCCCCTCGCCGAGTTCGCGCCACACCCGCTTGGACAGCTCCAGTTGAACCAAAGTCGGGACAATACACGAAGCCTTTTCCGGGATCTCCTTGGCCTGTGGCCAGCCGTTTGCCCAACGGCGAGGCCACCAACCACTCGATCCAGGCCGATGGTTCGACTACCCTGCGTGGTGCGCTCATCAGACTCGGTCTTTACGATCGCGGTCCCCGGTGGTGCGGGCGCCTCGGGCGATGCCAGCCAGGTCTTTCAGCTCAGGCACAGGCATCAGCAGCACGCCCTTGTCTTTCGCCGCGAACACAAACTCTTGGCCGGCGATCCAGTGAAATTCTTCTCGTACCGCCTTGGGAATGGAAATTTGAAACTTGCTGGACAGGGTGGAGGTGCTGGACATTTCTGGCCCCAAGCGTACCGATGAGAATTTATTAAGAATACGTCAGATGCCCAAGGTAGGTCTGCATTCATTCGCACTTGGCGCTGGCCCCGCCAGAGCAATGGTTTCGCGATCCGTGGGCGCCATTGGAAGTGGCTCCACCGGGCCACATCTGGTGGCTATAGCGCTGATCGTGACCGATGATTCCGGCATCGTGACCGGTCGTTCCGGTGATCGTGACCGGTGTCATGAATGCCTTGTCGACACGGGCCGCCTGGCGCTGCAGGCCCAGGTGAAAGCCGTGGCGGCACAAGCGGGATGAACAGCTGACTGGCGCTGGCGCGCCAGTTGATGGACCGCTTGATCGGTCCTTGAAACGTTTCGGCCTCTTAACCTGGCTGGACGTGTGTCAGCGCCACCGGGAAGCGGCGTACCACCGCTGCGCATACAGGCCCATCAGTGCGAGTCCCAGCACCAGCGAGAACCAGCCCACGATCGCCGCACCGCCCATCAATTCCTGCACACTGGGAGAGCGCGCGACATAGGGCGCGACCAGAATGACGGCACCGATCAGCGCGCACAACACGCCCTTGATCAGCAAATCCGTGTTGGCCTTGTTGCTGGCCAGGCGGTTGGCTGCGTTGTCGGGTTTTTGGGTCGGTGGTGGGGGCAGGGGCATCGTGCAGTGTCGCAGGTCTGGCTGCCGCCTATCTATTGCGGCAATGGAATGAATTCGACCTCGTCGCCGGGCACCTTCGGGAAACGTCCCTCGTGCCAGTCCTGCTTGGCTTGTTCGATGCGCTCCTTGCGGCTGGAGACGAAATTCCATTCGAGGAATCGACGTCCCAGCGGTTCGCCCCCGATGAGGGCTATGCGCGAGGCCTGCTGTGCGTTTACGGTGACATCAGCGCTGCTGGCGCGCAGCACGGCCATTGCATGTTGCCGGACGTCGGTGCTGCCGACACGCACCTGCCCCTGCGCCAGGTACAACGCGCGCTCCGGTGCGTCGGGCAGCACCAGGGACTGACCCGCCCGCAATTGGGCCTCAACGTACAGGGTCTGCGCAAAAACCTTGACTGGCGATGTGACGCCAAAGGCGGTGTCCATCATGACCCGCACTGTGACGCCATCGATCGCGAGGGCCGCAATAGCGGCGTTCGGCGTGTGGTGGAAGGCGGGATCGGTTTCCTCGTCCGCCTCTGGCAGGGCCAGCCACAACTGCAATCCATGCAATCGGCGTTCGACTACGGTGGCCGTGGGCCGCTCGCGCTCCAAATGCACGATGCCGCGCCCGGCCACCATCAGGTTGATATCGCCGCGCCGGATCACCTGTACGCTGCCCAGGGAGTCCCGGTGCAGGATCTCGCCTTCGAACAGGTAGGAGACCGTGGCAAGGCCGACATGCGGGTGCGGGCGCACGTTGGGGCCAGGGCCGGCGGCCAGCGTCACCGGGCCGAAATGGTCGAAGAACACCCAGGGACCTACTGATTTGCGACCCACCACAGGAAGGCAACGGCGCACTGAGAATGCGCAGAGGTCCTTGTGGTGCGGTTGAATCAGCCACTCGACCGCTGCGCAATCCGGTGACGCGGTGCAGTTGGAATCGCCATCGCTCGCGGGGTCCGCCATGGTCAGTCCCCTGTCGATTGTTCCAGGCTGCGGGTCAACGGACAGTTCCGCACGGTTGCCGCCGGCCGCGCCAACTGCCCGGGCCAGGCCCACTGGCGGAGCCTGGCGTCTGATTGCGCATAATCGGTCGGGATACCACGGGCGCGGCCCGCCATGCAAACGCAAGGAGAAACACGATGTCGATCAGCGAAGAACTGGGAAAACTGGGCGAACTGCACCAGAGTGGTGTGTTGACGGACGACGAGTTCGCACGCGCCAAGGCACGGCTCATCGGTACGCAGGGTGGCTCCGCGTCGTCGTCGTCATCATGGGCGCAGCAGTCCAGTGTGCCGTTTGTCGCCGGTTTCAACGCCTTGCGGCGCAGCACCCGCGATCGCTGGATCGGCGGCGTCTGCGGTGGCATTGCGCCGGCGCTGGGCCTGGAGTCCTGGGTCTGCCGCCTGTTGATCGCGGTGCTGACGCTGTTCGGCGGAATCGGCGCCATCGTCTACCTGCTGTTGTGGATCTTCGTGCCAGCGGAGTAAGCCGGCGCGGCGTTGGCTGCATGCTGCTGGCCAGTAATGCGCACCAGTTGCTTCGGCGTACGCTGGTGCCGACGCTGCGGTTTCGGGTGCAAGGCCCTGGCAGCGCAGCTTGCTGCCTGAACTGCTGCCGCCCTTAGCGCGCAAGCGCGCGCTGCACTGCCCCGAAAAATGCCTGCGGCTTGTCTGCGTGCACCCAGTGCGAAGCGCCGTCGATGATCTCCAGCACAACGCGCGGGAACATCGGCTTGAACAGGCCCGCGTCGCCGCCGGCGATGTAATCCGACAAAGCACCGGCAATTGCCGTCGTGGGCTTGTCGAAGGTGCGCTTTTCCAGTCCGGTGGGGAAGTCGGTCAGATCCGGCATCGATGCGGATATCGCCGCCAGGTTGATGCGCCAGGCGAAGTGGCCCTCGTACGGCACCAGGTTCTGCACCAGGAAAGGCGCCACGCTGGCATCGGGCAGCAGCGACTGCAACTGGCGCTGCACGTCGCCGCGGCTGGCCGCGGTCATCAGGTCGATGCCGCGCATGGTCTGCGCGTATTGGTTCAGCGCGTTGTTGTACGAACGCGGGGCGATGTCGACCACGATCAGCCGCGCCACCAGGTCGGGCGCTGCCAGTGCCAATGCCATCGCGGTCTTGCCGCCCATGCTGTGGCCCATGATCGAGATCACCCCCAAGTGGTGTTCAGCGATGTAGTGCCGCACGTCGTCCGCCATTTCGGTATACGTCATCGTGTCGGCCCAGGGCGACTTTCCGTGGTTGCGCAGATCGAGCGCATGCACCTCATGGTCGGCGGCAAGCTGGCGTGCCATGCTGCGCCAGTTGGTCGCCGAGCCGAAAAGTCCGTGCAGGATCAGCAGCGGCGGTCCGCTGCCGCTGATCTCGGAGGCCAGATTCAATGCCATGCGGCAAATCTAGCAGATGCCCGGTGCCAGCCCGTCCTCATCGCGCGTCGGTAGCGTTGTCAGCGCGAGCGCGCAATGCCAACGCGGCGTCGTACAGCCGGTTGCGCGGCGCTCGGGTGATCTCGGCTGCCAGCCGCACCGCAGTCTTGAGCGGTAACTCGGCCATCAACAGCGCGAGCACGCGCATGCCATCGTCGGCGGCGTCCGGTGCGGCCTGTCCGTGCAGCACCAGCACGAACTCGCCGCGGCTGCGATTGGTGTCGGCCGACAGCCACGGCGCGAACTGGTCTGCCGCCACGGTCACGATCTGCTCGAACTGTTTGGTCAGTTCGCGGCCGACCGTCAACGGACGCGGGCCCAGCACGGCCAGCGCGTCGGCCAGCGACCCGATCCGGTGCGGCGCTTCCAGCAGCACCACGGGACGGGCCTCGGCGGCCAGGGCCGCGACACACGCCGCCCGGTCGCCCGATCGGGTGGGGAGAAAGCCGGCAAAGACGAAACCGTCGTCGCCACCGGGCGCTTGCAGTCCTGCGACGCTGAGCGCGGCGGTCACGCTGCTGGCGCCGGGAATGGGCACCACGGCCAGGCCTTCGGCCGCAACTGCTGCGACCAGCCTCGCACCCGGATCGCTGACGCCAGGCGTGCCGGCATCACTGACATAGGCCACGCGCTGGCCCTGACGCAGGCGCTGCACGATCTGCCCGCTGGCCTCCTGCTCGTTGTGCTGGTGCAGCGCCAGCAACTGGGCTGAGGGACGGTCGATGCCGAAGGCGCGCAGCAGGGACTGCGTGTGCCGGGTGTCCTCGCAGGCCACGGTATCCACCATTTGCAGGACATGCAGCGCCCGCAGGCTGATGTCTGCCAGGTTTCCGATCGGCGTTGCGACAAGATACAGGCTGGCCTGTGGATAGTGTTGCGAGCCTGCCGCTTCGCGAGCAGCCATCAAGGCCATGGCATAGGTGGTCATCGATGGGTATTTTCGGGTTCAGGGCGGCTCCAGGCAGCCACGGCAACAGCAAACAATCAGGTGATGCCTTCGAGAGCCTAGCATTGCGTCACCTGCAGCAGGCCGGCTTGCGCCTGGAGACGCGCAATTATCGGACGCCCGGGCGCGGCGGTGGAGAAATCGACCTGGTGATGCGCGACGCGGACGGCACACTGGTGTTCGTCGAGGTACGCGCGCGCAGTGGTCTGCTGCACGGCGGCGCCGCGGCCAGCATCGGTGCGCGCAAGCGCCAGCGCATCGTTTTCGCCGCGCGGCACTATCTGTCGCGTTATGCGTTTGCGCCGCCGTGCCGGTTCGACGTGGTGGCCATCGACGGCGACAGGGTCACCTGGTTGCGCGCAGCCTTTGAATCCACCTGAGGCGGTGGGGTTGCGCCGCACGCTCGCGCTGGCGCGGCAGGTATCATTCCGGCCATGTTGGAGCAGCGGATCGAACAGCATTTCATCGACAGTGCCGACCTGAAATACCAGACGGCGCAAATCCTGAGCAAGCCGATCGCGGCTGCGGTACAGGCTTTGCTGGTGTGCCTGACCGGCGGCGGCAAGGTGCTGACCTGTGGCAACGGCGGCTGTGCCGCGCTGGCGCAGCATTTTGCCGCCAGCTTCGTCGGGCGCTTCGAACGTGAGCGCCCGGAGCTGGCCGCGCTGGCGCTGTCCGCCAATGGCGCCGTGCTGACCGGCGCCACCAGCGAGCAGGCGTTTGCCGCCATCTTCGGGCGCCAGGTGCGCGCGCTGGGCGGCCCCGGCGACGTCTTGCTGGTGATGTCGCTCGACGGTCAGTGTTCCAATCTGCAACAGGCCATCGATGCGGCGCACGAGCGCGAAATGGTCGTCATCGGTCTGTCCGGCCACGGTGGTGGCGCGATGGTGCATGTCATGCGTGACACCGACATACATGTTGACGTGCCGCATGAACGAACTGCGCGCATACTGGAAATTCTGATGCTGGTGCTGCACTGCTTGTGCGACGCCGTAGATGCCCAGCTGCTGGGCGAACAAGAGGAAACAAGCTGATGACATTCAAGAATTCTGCAATCAAGTGGTGTGTAACCGTGGTCTGCGTGGCCAGTCTGGGCGGCCTGCTCAGCGGCTGCGTGCCGCTGGTGTTGGGTGGCGCCGCGGTTGGCGGTGCCCTGGTGGCGACCGACCGTCGCACCTCCGGCACCCAACTCGAGGATGAAGGCATCGAATTGCGCTCCATCGGGCGCATCAACGAGAACCTGGGATCCCGGGTGCACGTGAACGTGACCAGCTACAACCGCCAGGTGCTGCTCAGTGGCGAGGTGCCCAGCGCCCAGGACAAGCAGTTGGTCGAGCAGATCGTGTCGCGGGTTGACAACGTGCGTTCGGTCGTCAACGAATTGGCGGTATTGGGCGCGTCGTCGCTGACGCAGCGCTCGTCTGACGCGCTGATCACCGGCAAGGTCAAGGCTGCGATGGTCGACTCCAAGGACTTGTTCGCCAACTCCTTCAAGGTCGTGACCGAGCGCGGAACCGTCTATCTGATGGGCCGGGTCACGCAGCGCGAGGCCAACCGCGCAACCGACATTGCGCGCAGTACCGGCGGTGTGCAGAAGGTCGTACGGTTGCTGCAGATCATCTCCGAGGAAGAACTGCAGCGCAGTTTGCCGGCGGCCCCCAAGTCCTGACAGACACAGCAAAACCGACCCGCGCATGGGCGGGTCCGCTCACCGAACCGCCGCCAGAGCCTATCTAAGGCGCTTGATCAGGCTGGAGGTGTCCCAGCGGGCGCCGCCGATCTGCTGCACATCGGCGTAAAACTGGTCGACCAGCGCGGTGACAGGCAACCGGGCGCCGTTGCGCCTGGCCTCGTCGAGCACCAGGCCCAGGTCTTTGCGCATCCAGTCGACGGCAAAACCGAATTCGAACTGGTCGGCCACCATGGTCTTGCCGCGGTTGTCCATTTGCCAGCTCTGCGCTGCGCCCTTTCCAATCACCTCCAGCACCTGCGTCATGTCCAGTCCGGCGCGCTGGCCGAAGGCGATAGCTTCGCTCAGGCCCTGTACCAGGCCCGCGATGCAGATCTGGTTGACCATCTTGGCCAACTGGCCGGCGCCGCTGTCGCCCAGCAGCGTGACAGCGCGCGAGAAGGCCTGGGCCACTGGCGCGGCGGAGTCGAACGCAGCCTGGTCGCCACCGCACATGACGGTCAGCATGCCGTTTTGCGCGCCGGCCTGGCCGCCCGATACGGGGGCGTCGATGAAGGACACTTCCAGCTCGGCGGCCGCGGCAAACAGCTCACGCGCGACGCTGGCCGAGGCGGTTGTGTGGTCGACGAAGGTGGCGCCCGCACGCATGCCCGACAAGGCGCCGCCGCTGGCACGCGTGCCATCGCCCTGGTCGGCGCCCAGCACGACAGCGCGCAGGTCTTCATCGTTGCCGACGCAGCAGAAAACGATGTCGCAGTCCTGCGCCGCCGCCTGGGGTGTGGCGGCGCTGCTGGCTCCGGCCGCAGCGCCGAATTCGGTACACCAGGCCTTGGACTTGTCCGGGCTGCGGTTGTACACGGTCACCTGGTGTCCGGCTCGTGCGAGATGGCCGGCCATCGGATAACCCATGACGCCCAGGCCCAGGAAGGCAACTTTGCGGGCAGCGGTTTCGGTATAGGTCTTGGCGTTGATGTTGGACATGGATGGATCGGGGTCAAAAAGGATCGGTAAAAAGACAGGGCCCGCTTCGCGCGACGGCGCAGCAGCCCGGCCGCACGATTGGCAGCAAGCCTAGACGATGGCGAAGTTCTCGGTGCCGGCGCTCAGGTCCTGCGTCTTGCCGCGCTGACTGTTGAGCTTGATCTGCAGTCGCAGGTCGTTCAGCGAGTCGGCATTGCGCAGCGCATCCTCGTATGAAATCGCGTTGTTCTCGTAGGCGTCGAACAAGGCCTGGTCGAAGGTCTGCATGCCCAGGTTGCGGCTTTTCTTCATGATTTCCTTGATCTCGGTCACATCGCCCTTGAAGATCAGGTCGGAGATCAGCGGCGTGTTGAGCATGACCTCGACCGCTGCGATACGGCCCTTGCCGTCCTGCTTGGGAATCAGCCGTTGCGACACCAGCGACTTGAGGTTGAGCGACAAGTCCATCAGCAGCTGGGAGCGGCGCTCCTCCGGGTAGAAGTTGATGATCCGGTCCAGCGCCTGGTTGGCGCTGTTCGCGTGCAGCGTGGCCAGGCACAGGTGGCCGGTCTCGGCGAACGCGACCGCGTGCTCCATCGTCTCGCGATCACGGATCTCGCCCATCAGGATCACGTCGGGTGCCTGGCGCAAGGTGTTCTTGAGCGCGATCTCCCAGCTGTCGGTGTCAAGCCCGACTTCGCGCTGGGTCACGACGCAGTTCTTGTGCATGTGCACGAACTCGACCGGGTCCTCGATCGTGATGATATGGCCAAACGTCTTCTCGTTGCGCCAGTCCACCATGGCCGCCAGTGTGGTCGACTTGCCCGAACCCGTGGCGCCGACCAGGATGCACAGGCCGCGCTTGGAGGTCACGATCTCCTTGAGTACCTGCGGCACGCCCAGGCCGTCGATGGTCGGCAACGTCAGGGGAATGACCCGCATCACCATGCCGATCTTGCCTTGTTGCACGAAGGCGTTGACGCGGAAGCGGCCCACGCCAGGCGGCGAAATTGCAAAATTGCATTCCTTGGTGCGCTCGAATTCGGCGATCTGCTTGTCGTTCATCACCGAGCGCGCCAGCGCGCGGGTGTGGTCGCCGTTGAGTGGCTGCGGCGAGACCTTGGTGACCTTGCCGTCGACCTTGATCGCGGGGGGAAAATCGCCGGTGATGAAAAGGTCGCTGCCATTGCGGCTGATCATCAGCCGTAGCAGGTCGGTGATGAATTTGGTGGCTTGATCGCGTTCCATGTAATGCCTTCTCCCTGGTATTTACTTTTTCTCGCTCAGGCGAGCGCTGACGACGCGCAGCCGCAATGACAACTTGCGCGCCAGCAATGCAATCAGACTGGCGGCCAGCCGGGGGCTCGCCGCCATCATGTCGTCCATGCCTTCGGCTGTCAGCACGCCGATCTCGCAGTCGCTCATCGTCGAGCAGGCCGAGAACCGGATGCCGCTGTCGAGCAGCGACATCTCGCCCAGGATCTCGCCCGGACGGATCTCGGCCAGCCGCAGCTTTTCTCCCCAGGGCTGGACACGATCGACAGCCACAGCGCCCGACAGCAGCACGACCATGAAGTTGCCGTACTCATCCTGCCGGATGATTTCGCGGTCGGCCGGGACGGTGGCGAAGTCGAAATGGCGTTCGAGTTCCTGCGTTGGTTTGACGTCCAGGTCGCGCATGTAGCGGTCCTTGGCCCACAGGTTCTGCAGCAGCTTGATGCCGCGCGCGGAGTCCAGGCGCCTGGCATCGATCTCTGCCGCGCGCGCCTCCCACGGGACGAGCAGCGATGCGTCTACCCCCAGCCCTGCGAATGCGGTGCTGAACATCACGGAATCCGGTCTTTCTTCCGCCCCCTCGGTCGGCTCCCTGGATTTGAGGATGTCGAAGATGCCCATGGTTGCGCGCGCCAGACGGTATTGCCGGTTCAACCGGGGAAGTTCTCCGGAATCTTCGCCTTGCTGCGCGCCTCGGCCGGGGTGATGATGTTGCGCTTGACCAGATCGGTGAGGTTCTGGTCCAGCGTCTGCATGCCCACGCTGTTGCCGGTCTGGATCGACGAATACATCTGCGCGACCTTGGCCTCGCGGATCAGGTTGCGGATCGCGTTGGTGCCGATCATGATCTCGTGCGCCGCCACGCGGCCCTGGCCGTCCTTGGTCTTGCACAGGGTCTGCGAGATCACCGCCTGCAGCGACTCGGACAACATCGCCCGCACCATTTCCTTTTCGTCGGCCGGGAATACGTCGATGATCCGGTCGATGGTCTTGGCCGCGCTTGAGGTGTGCAGCGTGCCAAACACCAGGTGACCGGTCTCGGCTGCCGTCATCGCCAGCCGGATCGTCTCCAGGTCGCGCATCTCGCCCACCAGGATGCAGTCGGGGTCTTCGCGCAGCGCCGAGCGCAGCGCCGCGGCAAAACTCAGTGTCTGCGGCCCGACCTCGCGCTGGTTGACCAGGCACTTCTTGGACTCGTGCACGAACTCGATCGGATCCTCGACCGTCAGGATATGGCCGAACTCGGTCTCGTTAAGGTAGTTGACCATGGCTGCCAGCGTCGTTGACTTGCCCGAACCGGTGGGACCGGTCACCAGCACCATGCCGCGCGGCTTGAGCGCCAGGTCGGCAAAGATCTTCGGCGCATTGAGCTGCTCCAGCGACAGGATCTTGGAGGGAATGGTCCGGAACACCGCACCCGCGCCGCGATTGTGATTGAACGCATTGACGCGGAATCGGGCCAGCCCCTCGATCTCGAACGAGAAGTCGATTTCCAGGAATTCCTCGTAGTGCTTGCGCTGGGTGTCGTTCATGATGTCGTACACCATGGCGTGCACCGCCTTGTGGTCGAGCGGCTCGACGTTGATGCGTCGCACGTCGCCGTGCACACGGATCATCGGAGGCAATTCGGCGGAGAGGTGAAGATCGGAGGCCTTGTTCTTGACGCTGAACGCAAGCAGCTGGGTGATGTCCACGCTTTCCTCTCGGTGTTTGTTACGCTAGCGGTCAATTATGACCACGATTGAGACCAATATCCATGCCGTGCAACGGCGTATCGCCGCAGCCTGCGCGGCGGCCGGGCGCGATGCCGCAACGGTGCAGTTGCTGGCCGTGTCCAAGACTTTTCCTGCTTCGGTCGTGCTGGATGCGGTTGCGGCAGGCCAGTTGCGGTTCGGCGAGAACTATATTCAGGAAGCGGTGGCAAAGATCGCGTCCCTGCCACGCGAGGGCCTGGTCTGGTATTGCATCGGTCCGGTCCAGAGCAACAAGACGCGGCTGGTGGCAGAACATTTCGACTGGGTGCAGTCGGTGGACAGGCTCAAGATCGCACAGCGCCTGAACGACCAGCGGCCCGGGACGATGGCTCCACTGCAGGTTTGTATCCAGGTCAATACCGACGGTGGGCCGAACAAGGCCGGCGTGTCGCCCGAGGAACTGCCTGCCCTGGCGCATGCGATTGCCCGGCTGCCGCGATTGCGCTTGCGCGGTCTGATGACGATACCCGAGCCGGCACCGGACTTCGACACCGCTCGCGCGGCGCATGAACTTGGAAGGCAACTGTTCGATCGACTCAACGCCGAGGGCCTGGCTCTGGACACCTTGTCCATGGGCATGAGCGGCGACCTGGAGGCGGCGATTCATGCCGGCAGCACCATGGTGCGCGTGGGAACCGCGGTCTTCGGCGGGCGCGCCAAACCCGGGGCCTGAGCCATCGCGGTCGCCCTGGTGGCGGGCTGCAGCCAGGGTAACCCCCGCACCGAGCCGCCCGATGGTGGTGCCCGCCAATCGCAACATGTCGTGTCCTTCGTGAGATGGACGCATTCTGGCAAACCGCGGTTGCCGCTGCCAGGACTTTTGTCGCACTGCATGGCCGGATCTGCGTGTCACATCAGCCGCAGATGGGTGCTGTTGACGACCTCCTCCATCACAGCATAGGTACGCGTCTCGCGCACGCCGGGCAGTTGCCACAGCACCGTGCCTGCGAACTGGCGGTAGGCGTCCATGTCGGCCATGCGGGTCTTGAGCAGGTAGTCGAAGCCGCCGGCGACCATGTGGCATTCCATGATCTCGCTGCGTACCTGCACCGCGGCCTTGAAGGCGTCGAACACATTTGGCGTGGTGCGGTCCAGCAGCACCTCGACGAACACCAGCATGCCGCGTCCGAGCTTGTGCGGGTTCAAACGGGCCTCGTAACCGAGGATGTAGCCATCGCGCGTCAGCCGCTGGACCCGCGCCAGCACCGCAGTGGGAGACAACGCAACGCTTTCGGCCAGCTTGAGGTTGGATATGCGCCCGTCGCTCTGCAACTGCTGCAGGATCTTGCGGTCGATGCGGTCGATGCGGTCGATGCGGTCGAGCTCGGGCGGGATCGGGCTCATCATGACAACCGGTAGGTTTCCAGGTGGATGCTGGTCTCGGAACTGCTGATGCCGCGAATCAGGCGCACCCGTTCCATGACCCGGGACAATTCGGACAGGTTGGCCGCCCGTAACTCGGCCAGTAGGTCCCAGCGCCCGTTGGTGTCGTGCAAGGCGGCAACCCCGGGTTCTCCCAGCAGGCTGGCGATCACCGCGCGGGTTTCGTTGCCTTCAACCGCGATGCCCATCCAGGCCCGGATCTCGTTGGGTTGCGAGTCTGGTCGCAGTCGCACCGTATAGCCGACGATGATGCCGTCGTCTTCGAGCCGGGTGATGCGGTTGCCCACAGTGCCGCGCGAAACCCCCAGCTTGCGCGCGAGCACGGCAATGCTGGTTCGCGCATTGGTGCGCAGCAGGGACAAGAGTGCGCGGTCGGTGGCGTCCATATTGCGCATTTTGTCATAAAGATCTGTCGTATCGACAGATAAATGTCGAAAAGCTAACAGTTTTGACGATTTACATTGCCTGCCGGACGCGGGACACTGATCGACATCCACTGGAGCATATTGCCATGAACACCTTTACCAACGCCCACCTGCCCACCCGTTACCTGAGTCCCAGCGACGTGGCCACGATCCTGCGCCGCCAGGGCATGGCCGAGAGCTTGCGCGGCATGCACGATGCGATCCACGCCGACTACCTGCGCTGGCAGGATTTTGACAAGAATGCGCGCGTCGGATGCCATTCCGACCAGGGCGTGATCGAACTGATGCCGATCGCGGACGCGCAGACCTTTACCTTCAAATGTGTCAACGGCCATCCGGGCAACGGCCTGTTCGGGCTGCCAACCGTGATGGCGTTCGGCGTCATGGCGCGTGTCGATACCGGCGCTCCGGAATTCATCAGCGAACTCACACTGACCACGGCGGTCCGCACGGCTGCGATGTCCGCCCTGGCAGCGCGGGCGCTGGCGCGTCCCGAGAGTCGGGTCATGGCGCTGATCGGCAATGGCGCCCAGAGCGAATTCCAGTCCCTCGCCTTTCACCATCTGCTTGGCATCACCGAGATTCGGCTGTTCGACAGCGACCCCGGCGCCACCGACAAACTGATCGCGAACCTGCGCGGCACGACCGGTTTGAAACTGCTGCGTTGCGCCAGTACTGCCCAGGCTGTTCGGGGAGCCGATATAGTGACCACCGTGACCGCCGACAAGACCCAAGCCACGATCCTGACGCCCGACATGCTCGAGCCGGGCATGCATATCAACGCCGTCGGCGGCGATTGCCCTGGCAAGACCGAGTTGCATGCCGATGTCTTGCGCGCGGCCCGTGTGTTTGTCGAATACGAGCCGCAGACGCGTATCGAAGGCGATCTGCAGCAGATGGAGGCCGATTTCGCCGTGACCGAGTTGTGGCAGGTGCTGCAAGGCCACCAGGCCGGCCGCACCGACGATCGGCAGGTCACGGTATTCGACTCGGTCGGTTTTGCGCTGGAGGATTTCTCCGCGTTGCGCTACATGCGCGATTGCGCGCGGCAGCTGGGGGTCGGACAGGACCTGGCGCTGATCCCGCGTTTTGCCGATCCCAGGGACTTGTTCGGCCTGATCGGGCCGCTGGCTGGCGGTGTCGAGATGGACCCCTCCCACGTCGCGCTTCGGCGCGTGCCGGAACCGGCCTGATGCCGCTGCAGTCGCCTTTGCCCGGTGGCCTCGAAGGGGTCAGCCTGATCGGCGCACCGACCGATGTTGGCGCCGGCATGCTGGGGGCCCGGATGGGGCCTGAGGCCTTGCGCGTGGCCGGCATTACGAAGGCTGTTGCGCAGTTCGGCATCGACGTGCGCGACTGCGGCAATCTGGCGGGGCCGCCCAATCCGTGGCAGGCCGCAGTGAACGGGTTTCGCCATCTGCCGGAGGTGGTGGCCTGGAACCAGCTGCTACACGACGCCGTGCGGGCTGAACTCGGCGCTGCGCGGCTGCCCATCGTCATGGGCGGCGACCATTGCCTGGGCATCGGCTCGATCAGCGCGGTGGCCCGCCACTGCCGCGAACGCGGCAAGAAATTGCGGGTGTTGTGGTTCGATGCCCATGCCGATTTCAACACCGCGACGCTCACGCCCAGCGGCAACATCCATGGCATGCCGGTGGCCTGTCTGTGCGGCCATGGGCCGCAGGAACTGGTCGAGATCGGTGGCCATGTACCGGCCCTCAATCCGCGCGATATCCGCCAGATCGGCATTCGCAGTGTCGACGAAGGCGAGAAACGCCTGGTGCACGACATCGGCATCGAGGTGTTCGACATGCGCTACATCGACGAGATGGGCATGCGCCACACGATGGAGCTCGCACTGGCGCTGCTCGATGCCAACACCCACCTGCATGTCAGCCTGGACGTGGACTTTCTCGATCCGGACATCGCGCCGGGCGTCGGCACGACGGTCCGCGGCGGGCCGACCTACCGCGAAGCGCAGTTGTGCATGGAGATGATCGCCGACACCGGCCGCCTGGCTTCGCTCGATCTGGTCGAGCTCAATCCGGCGCTGGACATCCGCAACCAGACCGCCGAACTGGCCGTCGACCTGGTCAAGAGCCTGTTCGGCAAGAGCACCTTGATGCGCAAGATGTCGAGCGTGCGTAGGTAAGGCCCGTTCGTAGGGCCCGTTCGTAATGCCCGTTCGTAATGCCCGTTCGTAATGCCCGTTCGTAAGGCCCGTTCGTA
>JBBRVD010000076.1:0-16773 GCA_038247175.1 Burkholderiales bacterium
CGCTTGGCCAGATCCTGCGCCGCTTTTGCCAGCTCCTGCGGACCCATGTGTTCGGCTGGAGTATTGACCAGGTCGCGTGCCATGGCAATAGCCTCAGCCTGGACCATGCCGCGCTCGGCAGCAGCGCTGGCGCGCAGGGCCAGCTTGGCCGGAGCCCGTTTGCGCGGCTTGTAGCGGTCGAACAGGTAGCCACCCAGCGTCCATGACAGTGCGGCGACGTCGGCAGGTAATTCCAGGCCTTGCGTGTCGAGCCGGTAGTGGCCTTCGGGCAGCACCGACGGTAGTGCTGCAAGCGCAAACGGATCGCCGGCATGCGCGACGCCGGCAAACACCTGCGCCAGTTCACCGTCGGCGGCGGGTACCAGCGCGTGGCTATCGGCCATGCCGCGAAAGCCGATGGTGTCGAGCCAACGTGTCGTGGCCGGCGCCAGTGCCGACCGCAATGCCTGCAGGCTGGCTGCATCGACAACGGTAATGGGAATCGCCGTGGCGGGAGGAGTTTTCTTCAGTTGAACGATCATGCTGGCTGCGGATGGGGCACGACGGCTCTCAGGCCGGCGGATGCGCGGGTACGCGGGTGCGCGGGTGCGCGGGTGCGGAGCCGACTATAGGTGATCGACGCAGCTGTGGCGAGCAGGGCCTTGGGCTGCCGCACCATGGCGGCGATAGCGCCGCTCAGCGTTGCGGCATGTCCTTGGTCGAATACCCCAGGTGCACGGCAGCCTCGTGCGGGATTGCCGGCATCGCGGCGTTCCAGGCTTCCCAGTCGCTGCGCATCGCCTGCAACCGCTGGGGCTCGCGTCCGGCCTTGTTGGCCCGCTCACGTGCGTCGCCGGGAATGTTGAACAGGTAATCGGTATCGTCGACGCGCAGGTACTTCCAGTCGCCATCGCGCAGCGCGCGCTGGCCACGGTGTTTCATGCGCCAGTGCATGGGGCGGCGAAAGCGGTGCGAGGGATCGCACAGTACCGGGGCCAGCGACATGCCGTCCAGCGGATAGTCCGGGTGCGCCGCGGTACCGGCCAGGCCGAGCATCGTGGCCGACCAGTCCATCGTCATGCAGTGCTGGGCGCTTACGCCACCGGCCGCGATGCCGGCCGGCCAGTGCGCGATCCAGGGCACACGGATGCCGCCTTCGGTCAGGTCCATCTTGCCGCCGACCAGCGGCCAGTTGTCGGAGAACCGTTCGCCGCCGTTGTCGCTGGTGAACACGATCAGCGTGTTCTCGAGCAGGCCGTGGCGACGCAGCGATGCCACCAACTGTCCGATCCCTTCGTCCATATGGTGGATCATGCGCCGGTAAGTGTCGATGTTGCCGCCGTCCAGATGGAACAGGTTGTTGCTGATCTGCGCCGGCATGTCGGCATCGTCGCGGGTCTCCCACGGCCAGTGCGGTGCAGTGTGGTGCAGGCTGAGGAAGAAAGGCGAACGGGCCTTGGCGCCGTCCGCCATCCGCTCGACGAAATCGATGGCGCGCCGGCTGATCAGGTCGGTCATGTAGCCGTCTTGCGCGTGTTCCTGTTCGCCCAGGTACAGGTCGTGCTTGCCGCTCGAGTTGCAATGCGTGAAATAGTCGGCGCCACCAGCCAGCAGGCCGAAGAACTCCTCATAGCCGGATCGCAATGGCCCGAAATGCGGGGGAAAACCGAGGTGCCATTTGCCGATCAGCGCGGTTCGGTAACCGCCGTCCCTGAGCAGGGAGGGTAAGGTGGGATGGTCGGTCGGCAAGCCCAGCGTGCTGCTGCCAGCGGTTCTGCTGCCGATAGGCTCCTCGGCCGCGCCTCGCAAGCGGTATTGGTAACGCCCGGTCATCAGCGCAAAGCGGGTGGGTGAACAGACTGGCGAATTGGCATACCCGTCGGTGAAGCGCAAGCCGCCGGCGGCGAGTCTGTCGAGTTCGGGCGATACCGCCCCAAACGATGCATCGCGCCCGCCGTAGCAGCCCAGGTCCGCGTAACCGAGATCGTCGGCAACGATGAAGATGATGTTCGGGCGATGCGGGGCGGTCGTGCTCATGGCGGATGCAGATTTCATTACGGCGGTCGGAGCCTACCGCAACTGTAGCGCCTGTCGACCGTCGTGGCGTCTGGCCTTCAGCTGCGCTGCGCGATCAGCAGCGCCGCCGTCCGCATACCCGCCAACGTCAGCAACAGCGAGCCAAACAGGTGCAGGGCGGCCGTGCCGAACGCGAGCAGGTAACGCTGCTGCCCCAGCATCGCCACGACCTCGGCCGAGAAGCTGGAAAACGTCGTCAGCGCGCCCAGGAAACCGGTCACCAGCGCCAGCCGCCATACCGGGTCGAGATGGGGCGCGGCCTGGAACACTGCGATGGCCAGGCCGACCAGGTAGCCGCCGACCAGGTTGGCCGCCAGCGTGCCCCAGGGAATCAGGGCGCCGGGGCTGAGCCAGAGTCCCAGGCCCCAGCGCATCAGCGCGCCAAGGCTGGCGCCAATGCAGATCGCGACGACAGACCACATGGACCGATGGTACTCACTGGCCCATCTGTCGTGGAAGCCAGGACACGATGCCGGGGAAGACGTAGATCAGCGCCACGGCCAGGCACATCAGCAGGAACATCGGCATCGTGACCTTGGCGATCCAGGGTAGCTGCCTGCCGGTCATGCCCTGCAACACGAACAGGTTGAAACCCACCGGCGGCGTGATCTGCGCCATTTCGACCACCAGCACGACAAAGATGCCGAACCAGATCGGATCGATGCCGGCGGCGTTGACGGTGGGCATCAACACGCCCATGGTCAGCACCACCATCGAGATGCCGTCGAGGAAGCAGCCAAGCAGGATGAAGAACACTCCCAGCGCCAGGATCAGCTGCGGCTGGCTCAGGCCCAGCGAGCTGATCCACTCCGCCAGGTGGCGCGGCAAGCCGACATAACCCATGGCCAGCGTCAGGAAGGCGGCGCCCGCCAGGATCAGCGCAATCATGCAATACAGCCGGGTTGCGCCCATCAGCGATTCGCGAAACGACGACCAGCCGAGCGAGCCTTGCAACGCCGAGATCAGCAACGCGCCGACCACGCCGATGGCGGCTGCCTCGGTGGCAGTGGCAATGCCGGCGTAGATGGAGCCGAGCACCGACAGGATCAGGATCACGACCGGGAACAGGCTGCGCGAGGCCGCTATCTTTTCGCGCAAGGTGTAGCTGCGCTCGGACGCGGGCACCTGTTCAGGATGGCGCAGCGCCCAGAAAACAATGTAGCCGGAGAACAGTGCCGCCAGCAACAGGCCGGGAAACACGCCGGCGATGAACAGCTTGGAGATCGACACCTCGGCCGCGACACCGTAGACGATCATGATGATGGACGGCGGTATCAAGAGGCCCAGCGTCGATGAACCAGCCAGGGTGCCGATCACCATGTGCTCCGGATAGCCCCGCCGGTCCAGCTCGGGCAAGGTCATCTTGCCGATGGTCGCGCAGGTGGCCGCGCTCGAGCCGGAAACGGCTGCGAAGATGGTGCAGCCGATGACGTTGGTGTGCAGCAAGCGGCCGGGCAGCCCCTGGACCCAGGGCGACAGGCCCTTGAACATGTCGGCACTGAGCCGGGTCCGGAACAGGATCTCTCCCATCCAGACGAACAGCGGCAGCGCAGTGAGCGTCCAACTCGACGATGAGCCCCAGACGGTGACCGCCATGGCGTCGCCGGCGGGACGGCTGGAGAACAGGGTCACGGCAAGCCAGGCCACGCCGGTCAGTGTGAGCCCGACCCATACGCCACTGCCCAGGATCAACAGCAGCGATACCAGCAGCAGCCCGGTGATGGCGAAATCGTTCATGTCGGGAATCCGGAAGTCATTCTTTGCGCCGGGGTTCTGGGTCGTCCAGCGCTTTGCGCAGGCCGCGTGCCTCCAGCACCAGTTCGTCGACGAAGGCGATGGCCAGCACGATGGTGCCCAGTGCCATCGCGATCTGCGGAATCCACAGCGGTGTCGCGTCGTTGGCGGTGGACACGTCGTTGAAGACATGCGACTGCCAGGCCAGCTTGCAGCTGTAGAACGCGAACATGCTGGCCACCGCGGTGGCGAAGGCCAGCGCCCATAACTCCATCCGGTGTTTCCAGGGCGCCGACAAGGCGCCCAGCAGCAGCGTGACGCGGATATGGTCACCGTGCTTGAGGGTATGCGCCAGGGCCAGGAAGCCACTGGCGGCCATCAGGTAACCGGCGTAGGCGTCGGTACCTGGTACGTAGAAGTTGATCTGGCGGCCGAAGATCGACAACAACACCATCAGCAACACACCGACCAAAAAAAGCGCCGCCAGGGCGGCGGCGATGTTGTAGAGGGTGTCGAGCAGCTTGCGCATCGAAGGGACGGTTTCAGGGCTTCCTGAACGCGTCGACCATCGCCTTGCCCTCGTCACCGGCCTTGGACAACCATTCGGTCAGCATCGTGTCGCCGACCTTCTTCAGGTCGCCCTTGAGCGCTGCAGACGGCGGCAGGATCTGCATGCCGCCGGCCTTGAGCTTGTCCAGCGATTCGGTGTTGGTCTTCTTGCTGGCAGCCCAGCCGCGCACCTCTGCGTCGGTGGCTGCCTTGAGCACGGCATCCTGGGTCGCCTTGTCCAGTGCGTCGAACGCCTTCTTGTTGACGATGACCGCATTCTTGGGCAACCAGGCCTGGGTGTCGTACCAGTATTTGACGTGTTCGTAGAGCTTGGTGTCGGCACCGGTGGAGCCCGAGCTCATCATGCTTTCGGTCACGCCGGTGGCGAAGGCCTGGCTCACCTCGGCCGCCTGCACCGTCACCGGCTGCGCACCGACCAGTTCTGCGATGCGTGCCGTGGCCGGGCTGTAGGCGCGCCACTTGATGCCCTTGAGGTCGGCCGCCGAGTTGATCAGCTTCTTGGTGTACAGGCCTTGCGGCGGCCACGCCACCGCGTACAGCAGCATCATGCCCTCGGAATTAAGCTTCTTTTCCAGCAGCGGCTTTTGTGCCTTGTACAGCTTCATCGCCTCGTCGTAGCTGTCGGCCAGAAAGGGCATGCCATCGGCCGAGTAGATCGGCCATTCATTGCCAAAGTTGACCAGCAGAATCTCGCCGATCTGGGCCTGCCCGCCTTGCACGGCGCGCTTGATCTCGGGTGCCTTGAAAAGGGATGCGTTGGCATGCACCGTGATCTTGAGTTTGCCCCCGGTGGCCTTGTCCACGTCGTTGGCGAACTCGGTCAGCGTGACCGAGTGGAAGTTGGTCGCCGGATAAGCGGCGGGAAGATCCCATTTGGTCTGGGCCATCGCACCGGCGGACAGGCCGGTGAGCGTGAATGCCACGGCAGTGGCGAGGGTACGGCGGGTCATGGTCATCGTCATGAAAGAGCTCCTGGTCGGTAAATGCAGGCGGTACGCTAGCGTTTGAAGAAAGGCCTGGCGCCTGGCTTGGCCCTCGGACAACGACGGCGCGCGAGCAGCGTTATCCCGCGATACGGGCACTGCGTTCCGATTCGGGCGCCGTGTCCCCATCACGCTTGAAGTCTATCGGGTATGAATGTAAAGTGTCAATAAATTAAAGAGGTTTTATCTTTGTTTTGTTCGACCTTTCAGGGAAACCCCTATGCGCAAAACCGCTAGCAAGCACCGGGCCAGTGCAGCGGCACCATCGCGGCCCATCGTGTCGTCATCCCACCTGGTGTCGCCGCGCAGCCAGGAAACCTCGGAACTGGAGTTCGGCCTGATCATTGCGTGGAATGCGTTCTCGCGCTGGGCCATTCGTTGCATGGCTGCGGCGGGTGTTGCGGACCTGACGATCACCGACGTATTGATCCTGCACCATGTGAACCATCGGGCGCGCAACAAGAAGCTGGCCGACATCTGCTTTGTTCTCAATTACGAGGACACCCATGTGGTGGCCTATTCCATCAAGAAACTCGTTGCAGCCGGTCTGGTGCACGCAGATAAAGTCGGCAAGGAGGTCTTGTATGAGCCGACGGAGCAGGGCGAGGCTGCGATCACCCGTTATCGCGAGGTCCGCGAGCAGTGCCTGATCGGCAATCTGGGTGCCGGACTCAACGACAACATCGGCGAACTGGCGCGCACCTTGCGAACCATGTCCGGTCAGTATGACCAGGCGGCCCGCGCCGCCACCTCTTTATGAATGCATGACCGGAACAGCAGCCCCATGACGCAAGAACAAGACCTGCATTTCGTGGCGCCTGGCCACCGCTGGCAATTCTGGATCGACCGGGGTGGCACCTTCACCGATGTGGTCGGGCGCCGGCCCGATGGCGCTCTGGTCGCGCACAAGCTGCTGTCGGACAATCCGGAGCAATACAACGATGCGGCTGTGGCCGGAATCCGTCATCTGCTGGGACTGCAGGCACATGAGCCGGTCACACCGGATCGGGTTCAATGCGTGAAGATGGGAACCACGGTTGCGACCAATGCCTTGCTCGAACGCAAGGGCGAGCCGACCTTGCTGGTGACGACGCGCGGATTCCGCGACGCCTTGCGGATCGGCTACCAGAACCGCCCGCGCCTGTTCGACCGGCATATCGTGCTGCCCGAGTTGTTGTACCAGGTCGTGGTCGAGGCCGACGAGCGCGTGTCGGCGCACGGTGAGGTGGTGTTGCCGTTGGATCAGGTGGCATTGCGTACGGCTATGCAGGCGCAATTCACCCTCGGCCTGCGCAGCGTAGCCATCGTATTCATGCACGGTTACCGGTACACGGATCATGAAAAGGCGGCCAGGCGTATCGCCCAGGCAATCGGCTTCGCGCAGATCAGCACCTCGCACGAAACCAGCCCGATGATGAAGTTCGTCAGCCGGGGCGACACCACGGTGGTCGATGCATACCTCTCGCCGATTCTGGGTCGTTATGTCGATCGGGTGGCACGGGAGATGCCCGGCGTGCGCTTGTTCTTTATGCAGTCGTCCGGCGGTTTGACAGACGCCCATGCGTTCCAGGGCAAGGATGCGATTCTCAGCGGTCCGGCCGGCGGCATCGTCGGCATGGCGCGTACTGCGGCGCTCGCCGGCCACAAGAAGGTGATCGGCTTCGACATGGGTGGCACGTCGACCGATGTGTCGCACTATGCCGGCGAGTTCGAGCGCGAATTCGAGACCCAGGTGGCTGGCGTGCGGATGCGCGCGCCGATGATGAGCATCCATACGGTCGCGGCCGGTGGTGGTTCCGTCCTGGCGTTCGACGGTGCGCGCATGCGGGTCGGCCCGGACAGCGCCGGCGCCAATCCGGGGCCAGCCAGTTACCGACGTGGCGGGCCATTGGCAGTGACCGATGCGAATCTGATGCTGGGCAAGATCCAGCCGCGTTATTTTCCCAAGGTGTTCGGGCCGAAGGCGAATGAGCCGCTGAGCCTGGCGGTGGTGGACAAGCAGTTTCGTGCGCTGGCCGAGCGCACCGGGCTGAGTGCCGAGCGCAGCGCCGAGGGTTTCGTCAACATCGCGGTGCAGCAGATGGCCAACGCGATCAAGAAGATCTCGGTCGCCCGGGGCTATGACGTCACGCGCTACACGCTGCAGTGTTTCGGCGGCGCCGGTGGTCAACATGCGTGCCTGGTGGCCGACGCGCTGGGCATGACACGGGTGTTTGTGCACCCGCTGGCCGGCGTGCTCAGCGCGTACGGCATGGGGTTGGCGGACCAGAACGTGATCCGCGAACAGGCGGTCGAGCGCCCGCTGGCGGCGCCGGCCCTGCCCGGGATCGTCGCCGTGCTCGATGGGCTGGCAAACGCCGCCGAAGCCGATCTGCAACGCCAGCAGGTCAGCCTTGGCGCGGTGCGCACCACGCGCCGGCTGCATGTGCGTTACGAAGGCAGCGATTCCGCGCTGCTGGTGACTTTTCCCGAAGCGGCATCACCTGACGCTGCGCAGCAGGTGGCGTCCATCGCAGCCGGTTTCGAAGCGGCTTACCGCCAGCGGTTCGCCTTCCTGATGCAGGGCAAGGCCATGGTGGTCGAGGCGGTGTCGGTGGAGGCTGTGATTCCGGGTGACGCGCCCGAAGAGCCACGACACACCATGCAGGCGCCCCGTGCGGTGCCACGCCGAGAGACGGTGCGCATGTTCTCGGGTGGGCAGTGGCATGACGCTGCACTCGTGGTACGCGAGGACCTGCGTAGCGGTGACGTCATCGACGGGCCCGCCATCGTTGCCGAGGCCAACGCCACCACCGTGGTCGAGCCGGGTTGGCAGGCGCAGCTGACAGAGCTGGACCATCTTTTGCTCGAGCGTGTCACGCCCCGTAGCGCGATCTTTGCCGCCGGTACCTCGGTCGACCCGGTGCTGCTAGAGGTGTTCAACAACCTGTTCATGAACATCGCCGAGCAGATGGGGCTGCAGCTGCAGAACACCGCCTATTCGGTGAACATCAAGGAGCGGCTCGATTTCAGCTGTGCCTTGTTCAATGCCCAGGGTGAGCTGATCGCCAACGCGCCGCACATGCCGGTGCACCTGGGCTCGATGGGTGAGAGTATCAAGACCGTGATCCGCGAGAACGCGCGGACCATGGCCGATGGCGACGTGTTCGTGCTCAACGATCCGTACCATGGCGGCACGCATCTGCCCGATATCACCGTCATCACGCCGGTCTATCTGAGCGGCGAGCCGACCTTTTATGTCGGCTCGCGAGGCCACCATGCCGACGTGGGTGGTACCTCGCCGGGATCGATGCCACCGTTCTCGACCCGGATCGAGGAGGAGGGCGTGCAGATCGATAACTTCAAGCTGGTCGATCGCGGCGTGCTGCGCGAAGCCGAGATGATCGCCTTGCTCGGCAGCGGCCCGTATCCGTCGCGCAATCCGCGGCAGAACATGGCCGACCTCAAGGCGCAGATCGCCGCCAACGAGAAGGGCGTGCAGGAGCTGCGCAAGATGGTCGATCAGTTCGGACTCGATGTCGTGCAGGCCTACATGGGCCATGTGCAGGACAACGCCGAGGAGTCGGTGCGCCGCGTCATCACCCGGCTCAAGGATGGGGCGTTCAGGTTGCCGCTGGACAATGGCGCGCGGATCCAGGTGGCGATCCGGGTCGATGCAGATAATCGCAGCGCCGTGGTGGACTTCACCGGAACCTCGGTGCAGCAGACAAACAACTTCAATGCACCCACCGCGGTCTGCATGGCGGCGGTGTTGTATGTATTCCGCACGCTGGTCGACGACGACATACCGCTCAATGCCGGCTGCCTCAAACCGCTGGAGGTGATCATTCCCGCCGGCTCGATGCTGAACCCGAACCCGCCGGCGTCGGTGGTCGCCGGCAATGTCGAAACCTCGACCTGCATCACCAACGCCCTGTACGGCGCGCTCGGTGTGCTGGCGGCCAGTCAGTGCACGATGAACAACTTCACGTTCGGCAATGCCCGCCATCAGTATTACGAGACCATCTCCGGCGGTTCGCCGGCGGGCGGAGAGCGGGACGAGGAGGGCCGGCCGGTCAACGGTTTCAACGGCACCAGCGTGGTTCAGACGCATATGACGAATTCCCGGCTGACCGATCCGGAGGTGCTGGAGTTCCGGTACCCGGTGCGGCTCGAGAGTTACGAGATCCGCCAAGGGTCGGGTGGCGCCGGGCACTGGCATGGCGGCGATGGTGGTGTGCGCCGGATCCGTTTCCTCGAGCCGATGACGGCCAGCATCCTGTCCAACGCCCGGACGGTGGCGCCGTTTGGCGTCGCCGGCGGGCTTGCCGGCGCGGTGGGTATCAATCGGGTGGTACGGGCCGACGGCTCGGTCGAACCACTGGCGCATATTGGCCAGGCTGAAATGGCAGTGGGCGATATCTTCGAGATCCATACCCCTGGCGGCGGGGGATTCGGTACGCCCGACTGATCCGGTTCCAGGCCATCGCGGGGCCGTTACGCAAGGAGATGACGATGCTTCCTGGTTCTCTGGACCATTACCGCTGGATGGCGCGTTACAACGCCTGGTTCAACCAGCGGTTGTACGACGCCTGCGAAAAAATCGACGATGCGGCTCGCAAGCGCGACAGCGGAGCCTTTTTCGGCTCCATCCACAACACGCTGAACCACCTGATCGTGGCTGATCAGATCTGGCTCCAGCGGCTGTACCAATGCGGCCTGGACAACGGTTTTCAGGCCGCGGCCCTGTCGCCGCACGTGCTTGACCTGGCGCCGGGCCACGGATTGGCCGAGCCGGCATTTGCCGACTGGGCGCGGTTGCGCGCCAAGCGCTGGCAACTGGACGATGCCATCAGCCTGTGGCTGGCAGCCATGCCACCGGCCTTTCCCGGCTTCACCATGCGTTATGCGAACACCAAAGGTGTGCATCGCGAGCATCCGGCGTGGCGGGCAATGGCGCATTTCTTCAACCACCAGGCGCACCACCGGGGCCAGGTGACGACGTTGCTGATGCAGTCGGGCGTCGACGTGGGTGTCACCGACCTGGTCGCCTTGCTCGGGCCGGACGATCCGGTCTGAACGCCGGGCCGGATTGGGATGAAAAGTCGGTCGGGGTTGGCCCGGGCTTGCGCGCGCAGCCTATTTTTTCGCACTGCTGCCCGCTGCGGTCTTGGCTTCGGCTGCGGGTACGCCGATCTTGAAGCTGATACCGCCCACTGTCAGGCCCTCGGCCGAAAGCCGCGCCGCGCTGGCCTGTCCGACACCCTTGACGCGGGTCATCAGGTCGTTCCAGTCCTTGAACGATCCCCGCTTGCGTTCGTCCAGGATGCGCGACGACATGGCGGGCCCGATGCCCTTGATGCCGTCGAGTTCGGCGACACTAGCCTGGTTGACGTCGACGGCGGCGGCGAACACGGTGCTGGCGCACAGCAGGGCGATGGAGATCAGGATTGGCTTGAACATGGTGTTTCCTTGCAGTGGTCGGTTGAGGACAGTCGGTCGTGTCCGCAGGTGCTGGCGAACACGTGTGCAGATTAGGCGTGATTGCGCGTGATCGGCTCGCCCACCGTCCGCCAAAGGCATGATGCCCTGGTGCCAGCCAAGCCGGATGACCGCCCCCGCGACCTTTTCCCCTCACGCCCCCAACCGCTTTCAGGCAACCACGATGCAATTCCACTGGCAGAACCCTTATCCGACGATCCGCAGCCCGCTGATGGCGCGCAACATCGTGTCGACGTCTCACCCGCTGGCCTCGCAGGCCGGCCTGCGCATGCTGCTCAAGGGCGGCAACGCCATCGACGCCGCGATCGCGGCTGCCGCGGCACTGACCATCGTCGAGCCGGTATCGAACGGCCTGGGCAGCGATAACTTCGCGATCCTGTGGGATGGCAAGGAATTGCACGGACTCAATTCCTCGGGCGTGGCGCCGGCGGCCTGGAATCCGGCGTACTTCAGGAGCCGCCATGGCGAGTCCATGCCCGAGCGTGGCTGGGATTCGGTGACGACGCCCGGTGCGGTGGCCGGCTGGGTCGCGTTGTCGAGGCGTTTCGGCAAGTTGCCGTTCGCCGATCTGCTCGAGCCGGCGATTGAACTGGCCGAGCGTGGTCATTCGGTGGCGTGCATCGTCGCCGACAAATGGGCGCGCCAGATACCGGTGCTGGCCGACAAGCCCGGTTTTGCCGAAGCCTTCATGCCGCGTGGACGAGCGCCTCGGCCGGGCGAGCGGTTCGTCTTTGATGCGGCAGGCAAGACGCTGCGCAAGATCGCGGCCACCACCGGTGATGCGTTTTACCGTGGTGAAGTCGCCGAGCAACTGGTCGCGCACGCGTCTGCCTATGGTGGCGGCATGACGCTGGCCGATCTGGATGCGTACCGGCCCGAATGGGTGACGCCGATTCGCAAGGATTTCGCCGGCTACACGGTGCACGAGATCCCGCCCAACGGCCAGGGTATCGCCGCGCTGATGGCGCTGGGCATGCTCGACCAGATGGACCTGGGGCGTTTCCCCGTCGACAGCGTCGAGTCGCAGCATCTGCAGATCGAAGCGATGAAGCTGGCGTTCGCCGACACCTACCGCTGGGTGGCCGATGCGCGCCACATGACCGAGGTCACGGCAGAGGACCTGCTCAGCGATGCCTACCTGGCCGATCGAGCCAGGCTGATCGAGCCGGGCATGGCAAAGGACTTTGCACACGGCACGCCACCGCGCGGTGGCACCGTCTACCTGACTGCCGCCGATGAAAACGGCATGATGATCAGCCTGATCCAGTCGAACTACATGGGATTCGGCAGTGGTGTCGTCGTGCCTGGAACCGGTGTCAGCCTGCAGAATCGCGGCTTCGGATTTACGTTGCAGGATGGCCACGCCAACCAGGTCGCTGGCGGCAAGCGGCCGTTCCACACCATCATTCCCGGTTTCCTGACCAAGGATGGCATGCCGCAAATGAGTTTTGGCGTGATGGGCGGCAACATGCAACCCCAGGGGCATCTGCAAACGCTGGCCCGCATGCTGGTCTACCAGCAGCAGCCGCAGGCGGCTTGCGACGCACCCCGCTGGAAGGTCAGCACCGGCCTAGCCGTGGACTTCGAGACCACGATGGCAGAGTCACTGATCGACGGGCTGAAAAAGCTGGGTCACCGGTTCGAACTGGTTCCGGACAACTACATGGACTTCGGCAGCGGCCAGTTCATCTGGCGCCTGAGCGGCGACATGCAAGACGGCTACGTGGCTGCCAGCGACTCCCGTCGCGACGGCCAGGCCGTGGGTTTCTGACCGTGCATGCGGTGCGCATGTTGCCGCTCGCGCCCCGTCGTCAGCGTTCCACCGTGCGGGTGTAGGTCTCGGGCCGACGGTCGCGGTAAAACTGCCAGGCGGTCCGGACTTCGCGCAGGTGTCCATGTCCAGGTCGCGGATGACGACCTCGGTCTTGTCGGTGCTGGCCACCGCACCCACATAGTTGCCGCGCGGATCGACGAAATAGCTCGAGCCATAGAAGGTGACCGCCTTGTCGCCGAACTCGCGGCTCTCGTTGCCGATGCGGTTGTTGGCGGCGATGAAGTACTGGTTCGCGGCGGCGGCTGCCGGTTGCTCCAGCTCCCATAACCGGTTGGACAGTCCGGGTTTGGTGGCGGACGGGTTGAACACCATCGTGGCGCCGGCCAGCCCGAGTTCGCGCCAGCCTTCCGGGAAATGCCGGTCGTAGCAGATGTAGACGCCGATGCGCCCGACAGCCGTGTCGAAGACCGGATAACCCAGCGTGCCGGGGCGGAAATAGAACTTCTCCCAGAACTGCGGCAGGTTGGGTATGTGGTGCTTGCGGTACTTGCCCAGCAGCCGGCCGTCGGCATCGATGACGGCGGCGGTGTTGTAGAGCAGGCCGGGCATTTCCTCTTCGTAAATCGGCAAAACGATGACCAGCTTCAGTTCCTGCGCGAGCTTCTGGAAGCGCTCGACCGTCGGCCCCGGTATCGACTCGGCATAGGCGTAGTACCGGGTGTCCTCGACGATACCGAAATACGGCCCGTAGAACAACTCCTGGAAGCAGATGATGCCCGCACCCTGGGCCGCGGCATCGCGCGCGAACTGCTCGTGTTTGGCGATCATCGATTCCTTGTCGCCGGTCCAGTCGGTCTGGGTAATGGCTGCGCGTACGACGTTCATGCTGGCCTCCGTGATGGGAGCGTTGGTTGGATTGCGCCGCCGTCGGCCGCGGTAACGCGCCGCAAACAGGGTCGAGCGCGTCGCGATGCGGGCCACGGCGGGCGGCCGGGGAACCCCTAGTATGCGGCCGTCGCGCCGGCTGTCAAATGCCGGCGCCGCGCCTGCGTGGCCCGCGGCCGGCCTCAACCTGCCGACGTCGCGCCCAATGGCCCTGCTGGCGAATGGGTGGGCTCGCTGCCGGTTGCGCCGCAACGATGAATCCCTAGAATTTCCGGGTCAGCATGTCCTGGCTTCAACCCGAGATTCCCATGAAAAAACTGCTCCTGATACTGTCTTTGTCCTTTGCATCCGTTGGCGCATTCGCGAATGGCTGCCCCGGCGAGATGAAGGCAATCGACGCCAAGCTCGCGACCAACCCCCAAGTGGCGGCGGCGGACATGACGAAAATCAAGGCCCTGCGCGCCGATGGCGAGAAGTTCCACAAGGAGGGCAAGCACGGCGAGTCGATGAAGGCACTTGGCGACGCAAAGAAGATACTGGGGCTGTAAATTTCTTCAGATGCCGGTGTTGGCCGGCGCCACTCGCATCCTTTCTGAAGGCCCGCGGAAATCCCCTCTTGAGCGCGTTGGGACGTCAGAGTTCCTCGACCCGCCGCGCCGGGTAGCTGTCCCAGGCCTGGCAGCCCGGGCATTGCCAGAAATGCTGCTTGGCCTCGAATCCACAGGCCGCGCAGCGGTATCGGGTCAACGGTTTGACGGCATGGTCGAGCGCGCGTTGCACCGAAGTCTGAGCCGGCACCTGATCGTGCGGCTGGCTTGCAATCCACCGCGCGGCAGCTACCAAAGAGGGCTGCTGCTCGAGATGGCGCAGGTACCACTGGCGCGTCTGGGCTGTGTTCGCGCCCAGATGGGTCTCGAGCAGCACAATGGCTTCCAGGCAGTCGATGCACGGCGCTTCGGCATAGTGAGCCTTGAGGCGTTCCAGCACTGTCTGCGCCTGCCCGCTGGCAATGCCGAGCTGCGCCTGTTGGCCGGCGATCAGTGGCACCGACGCCGGCGCAACGTCATGGACGGTCTCCAATGTCGACAGGGCCTGGGCCGGATGGCCGCTTTGGCCCAGCAGCTTGGCCAGTTCGATGCGCGGGCGCGGCGCGTTGGGCGCGTTGTGGATCGCCTTTTCCAACAGCTTTTGCGCCGCTTCGGGCTCATGCGCGGCCAGATGCGCAGCGCTTTGTTCGCACAAATAGTGGGCCAGCCGCCCGGTAAAGCTGCCGTGCTCGGCATTCTCCAGCTGCTGCGCCACTTCGGCGGCATGCACCCAGTCGCGGGAGCGCTCGTAGTTGGCCAGCAGCGCCAATCGGGCCTCGGATTCGAACGGTGTGCCCTCGAGCTTGAGCAAGGCTTCCTCGGCCCGATCCAGCAGGCCGGCGCGCAGGTAGTCCAGCGCCAGTGCATGCTGGGCGCGATGGCGGTCGGCGCTGCTCAGGTCGCCGCGCGAGAGCAGGTGCTGGTGCACGCGCACCGCGCGTTCGTATTCACCACGCCGGCGAAACAGGTTGCCCAGCGCAAAATGCAGCTCCGAGGTGTCCGGATCGTTCTGGACCGCCTCGATGAAGGCGTCGATGGCCTGGTCCTGCTGCTCGTTGAGCAGGAAGTTGAGTCCGCGGAAATAGGCTTTCGGCGCACGGCGATTTTCCAGCCGCAGTTGGCGCAGATCGAAACGCGATGCGGCCCAGCCGAGGATGAAGGCGATTGGCAGGCTCAGCAGCAACCAGCTGATGTCAAAGTCCATGCGCGCCGCCGCTTGGGCTCTTGTTGTCGGCTGCCCCCGATGCGGGAGACGCTGGGGCCTGCACCCGCTGCGCCATGTCGCTGCGCCGCCAGCGCCGCGGCGCCATGCCCAGAACGCCGACGACGAGACCGACGGCAAATGCCGCGAGCACGATCAGCACCATCGGGCTGCGCCATTGTTGTCCGAAAAACAGGTGCACGCTGGCCTCGTGCTGGTTGTTGAGCGCAAAGGCAAACAGCGTGAAAAAGACCAATGCCTTTAGCACCCACTTGAGCAACCGGATGGCGTTCTTCATGGGGTTCAATTCTAAGGGGCCACTGTCGGAACCGACAGCAGGCGTGGCAGCCTGCCTGCCCGCAGGGTCATCCTGCGTCAGGGCAAATCGGCGTGTTCAGGCGCGTCGCTTATCGACTTTGCCGGGTGCCAGTGCATCGACGTTGCGACGGTCGACCGCTTCACGTAAAGCCTTGCCGGGTTTGAAATGCGGGACCCGCTTTTCGGGAATTGCCACGCTTTCGCCACTGCGTGGATTGCGGCCCATGCGCGGGGGCCGGCGATTGATAGAGAAACTGCCGAAGCCACGGATCTCGATCCGGTGTCCGGCCACCAGTGCGTCGTTCATCGCGTCGAGGATCGCCTTGACGGCGAATTCCGCGTCGCGGTGGGTCAGTTGGCCAAACCGGTTGGCCAATTGCTCAACGAGATCCGATCGGGTCATGGTGGGTGCAAAAAAGGACAAGGTCGTGACGCACGCAACTATCCGCGCGCCACGACCCTGATGTCAGGCAACGATCAGTTGTTGTCCAGTTTGGCGCGCAGCAGGGCGCCCAGGCTGGTTGTACCGGCGTTCTCGCGTTGCGAACTCTGGCTCAGGTTGGACATGGCTTCCTGCTGGTCCGCTGCATCCTTGGCCTTGATCGACAGCTGGATGTTGCGGGTCTTGCGGTCCACGTTGACCACCACCGCGGTGACTTCGTCACCTTCCTTGAGCACGTTGCGGGCGTCTTCAACGCGGTCGCGGCTGATCTCGGAGGCACGCAGGTAGGCGATGATGTCGTTGCCCAGGTCGATCTCGGCACCTTTCGGATCCACGGTCTTGACCTTTCCGGTCACGATCTGGCCCTTGTCATTCACCGACACGAAGGTGGTGAACGGGTCGGAGTCGAGCTGCTTGATGCCCAGCGAGATACGCTCGCGGTCCACATCGACCGCCAGTACCAGCGCCTCGACGTCCTGGCCTTTCTTGTAGTTGCGCACGGCGGCTTCGCCCGGCTCGTTCCAGCTCAGGTCGGACAGATGCACCAGACCGTCGATGCCCGCAGCCAGGCCGACGAAGACCCCGAAGTCGGTGATCGATTTGATCGGGCCCTTGACGCGGTCACCGCGCTTGGTGTTTTGCGCGAACTCCTGCCACGGGTTGGCCTTGCACTGCTTCATGCCCAGGCTGATGCGGCGCTTGTCTTCGTCGATCTCGAGGACCATGACTTCGACTTCTTCACC
>JBBRVD010000077.1:0-16714 GCA_038247175.1 Burkholderiales bacterium
ACGCCGAAGGAGGGTAGCTGATGGCTGAACCCGACCGACCACTGGACGACGCCGCCACCCAGCGTGAACTGGCCGACCCCGACGAGCGCGTAAACCCGTTGCCGTGGTTCTTCATCATGTTCCTCGGTGCGATGGGCATGTGGGGCGGGTTCTACATCGTGGTCACGCCATCGGGCGAATCTTCAGCCTATGGCGACCAGCGCACGGTGAGCACGCTGCGGCCGGCGGTCGCCGCCGTGGGCGCGGTGCCGTCGATCGACGGCAAGCAACTCTACAGCGCCAAGTGCGCTGCCTGCCATCAGGGCAGCGGCCGGGGCGTGGCGGGCGGGTTTCCGCCCCTGGTCGCATCAGAGTGGGTGGTCGGCAGCGAGAAGATTCTGTCGAGCATCCTGTTGCATGGCGTCAGCGGCCCGTTGGAGGTCAAGGGCAATCTCTACAACGGAATGATGCCCGCGTTCGGCACCCTGAGCGACCCCGAGATCGCGGCCGTGCTGACCTACATCCGCAGCGACTGGGGCAATGCCGCGACACCGGTCAGCGCCGAGACCGTCCGGGCGCAGCGCGAGGCCACCAAGGACCAGACCAGCGCTTACGCAGGTGGTGCAGCGCTCGAGGCGCTGGACCCGTGACGATCTGGTGGCAACACCGCCCGTGACACCAGGCCGTGACCCGCCCACCGACGGGCTGATGCTCACCTTCGGCGCTTGCCTGGCGGTATTGCTGGCGGCTCTGGTACTCATGTACCGGGGGACCGACGGTGGCAGTGCCTTCACCACGGAGACGCTTCGACGCAGCGAGGTCGCACGGGCACCGGTACCGGTGCCCGACTTCAGCGTGATCGATGCCGGCGGCAACGCGCAATCGCTGCGAACCCTGCTGGCGCAATCCGGCGACCGCGCGTGGATCGTCGACTTCGTCTACACCCGATGTCAGACAGTGTGTCTGGCGCTGGGCACCACGTTCCAGCGCCTGCAGGCGACGATCGTCGAGCAGGGGCTGCAGGACCGCGTGGGACTGCTGTCGATCAGCTTCGACCCGTTGCAGGACGGTCCGCCTGCCTTGACCGACTACGCAAAACGCATGGGCATGCAGCCCGGCGTCTGGCGCCTCGTCAGCCTTGCGCACGAGGCCGACCGGCGAAGGCTGCTCGAGCGCTTCGGCATCATGGTCGTGCCCGCGCCGTTGGGCGAGTTCGAGCACAACGCGGCGCTGCACTTGATCGACCCGGCGACGCGGCTGGTGCACATCTTCGACCTGGGCGAGCCAGGCGCTGCACTACAGGCCGCGCTCGTCGTGCGGGACGCCCACGTCGCCTTGTCGGACCGATGAAGAATTCGCTGATGGCGCTGGCCACCGCAACGGCAGCAAGCGCCTTGGCACTGTCGTTGCCCCCGGCACGGGCCTTGATCGAGCAAAGCATGGTCTGGCACATGCTGGTGCAGATGCCGCTGCTGGTGACAACCGGATGGTTGGGCGCGGCGGCGTTCACGGGCCGGGGCGGAACGGGTTGGCACGACGCGAGGCGGCTCAACCGCTTCGGCCTCACGGGCTTCATGCTGGCGCTCGGTACCATGGCCTACTGGATGATCCCGGCGACCATCGACCGCGCGGTGGTATTGCCCACGGCCGATCTGGCCAAGATCGGCAGTCTGGTGATCGCCGGCGTGGCCTTGCGGCAGTCCTTTGGCGTGGCACCCGCGGCCGTACAGCTTTTCTTCGCCGGGTCGGCGCTGCCGATGATGGTCTGGCTGGGGGCCTACATGGCGGGAACCGACCGGCGTCTGTGCAACGCCTACTCGCTCGAGAGCCAGATCGCTGCCGGGCGGGGCCTGGTGCTGCTGGCCATGTTCCTGGGCTTGTGCTGGGGTCTGGCGCTATGGCAGCGAGGGCCCGGGTCCATTTCCGACGCGCGGTTTTGACCATCGAACCACCGCAGTCCCTTCGTCTTGCCGGCGGAAGGCGACGCCGTTTCCTGGCAAAAAACTGCGCTCGCTGGGGCCGCTTGTGGCTTCGCCGCTCTTCGGGATCGCTTTCGACGCCCCACGCCCGACAGGCTCCTGACACAACCTGCGCGGACAGGTACCGGGAGACACTGTTGGCGGAACTGCACTACGATAGGCCGCTCCCCATGGTAGCCATCAACGTCACCGGCCCGCTGTACGGCTGCCCGCAGGCCAATCCCCGCAGGTGGACCCACCATGGCGACGCCTTCGCCTCATGACGAGAACTCCGCTTCGTCCGGCGCAGCAGGCGATCTTGCTGATGCTTGCCGCCACCGCGATGACCGCAGTACAGAACACCCTGATCAGGCTGCTGGCTGACAGTGGAATCCATCCGTTCGAGATCGCGTTCTTTCGCTGTTTCTTTGGTTTTGTCAGCGTGGCGGCGCTGGTGTTCTGGAGCACCCGGACCCTGCCGCGCTCGAGCGCCATCATGCCGCTGGCCTTCTCGGGTGTCTTGCACATGCTCTCGATGCTGGCGTTCTTCTACGGACTGTCGGTCATACCGCTCAACGACGCGTCGGCGCTGACCTTCGCCACGCCCTTGTTCGGCACCATTGCCGCAGCGTTGTTTCTGCGCGAGAAGGTGCCGGCGCGGCGATGGGTCGCCATCGCCATCGGATTTGTCGGGGTGCTGATCGTGCTCAGGCCCGGCTCGGTGCCGTTCAGCCTGGGCGCCGGACTGGTCTTGGCGTCGACCATCACCTTCGCCGGTGTGACGGTGCTGATCAAGCACCTGTCGGCAACCGTGCCCACCACCACGATCGTCTTTTATCAAAGCCTGTCGGTCTCGATCCTGACAGCGGTGCCGGCCGCGCTGGTCTGGACCACGCCTTCGGCCGGCAACCTGGTACTGCTGGTCGGCCTGGGGTTGCTCGGAACAGCGGGCTGGTTGTGTTTTACGCGCGCCTTCGCGCTGGCCGATGCATCCGCAATCTTGCCGCTGGAATTTGCCCGTCTGCCCTTCGTCGCCATCCTGGCGTATGCCCTGTTCGGTGAAATCCCCGACCGCTGGGTCTGGATCGGGGCGGGCGTGATCTTCGGCTCCACGCTCTACATCGCACACCGGGAACAGGCAGCCCACCGAGCCCGGTGACAAAAAAGCCGACGCCAGTGCCGCCGCTTGCCGCGTCAAAGGGGAAACGCCAATAGACCCGGTACGACAGGCCCTGCACACTTTATGACGGTCCTGCGCACACCGGTTCGCTGCCCCCACTGCCCAACCACCTGACGCGCCCAACAACCTGACGCGCCCAACCGCACCATGCCACGCTCCATCACACTCGCCGCCGCCCAGATGGGCCCCGTCACCCGATCCGAGTCGCGCGCCGCCGTGGTGCGGCGCATGCTCGATCTGATGCGCCAGGGCGCCGGCATGGGGGCACAGGTGGTCGCCTTCCCCGAGGCCTGCCTGACGGCCTTTTTCCCGCATTGGTGGAGTGAGGACGAAGCCGAGATCGACAGCTGGTTCGAACGCGAGATGCCCGGTCCGGCAACGATGCCACTGTTCGACGAAGCGCGGCGCCTGGGCATCGGTTTTCACCTCGGTTACTGCGAACTGGACACCAGCGGTGGCCGCAAACGCCGCTTCAACAGCTCCATCCTGGTGGCCAGCGACGGCAGCATCATCGGCAAATACCGCAAGATCCATCTGCCCGGCCACGCCGACCATCGGCCGCAGACACCGTTCCAGAACCTGGAGAAGCGTTTCTTCGAAGTCGGTGACCTCGGCTTCGGCGCCTGGCGCGCCTGGGGCGGCGTGGCCGGCATGCTGATCTGCAACGACCGCCGCTGGCCCGAGGCGTTCCGGGTGCTCGGGCTGCAGTCGGTGGACATGATCTTTTGCGGCTACAACACCCCCGTGCACCATCCGGCAGCGCCCGACCATGACCGGCTGGGCCAGTTCCACAACGAGTTGTGCCTGCAGTCGGGCGCCTACCAGAACAGCAGCTGGGTGGTGGGCATTGCCAAGGCGGGCAACGAGGAAGGCGTGGACATGATCGCCGGCAGTTGCATCATCGCGCCCAACGGCGAGATCGTCGCGCGCAGTGCGGGCAACGGCGACGAGGTGATCGTGGCGCGCTGCGACCTCGACCTGGGTCTGTCCTACCGCAACACGACCTTCAACTTCGCCCTGCACCGCCGGCCGGAGCACTATGCGCTGATTGTCGAAAGGACCGGAGCCCAGGAACCGCCGTGACCGCATGGCAACGGCACCGCGACGCTTGCCGCAGCCGGTCGATCGGGTGTTGCGCACCGCCACAACCTGGCGGTGCGCCCGCGCCGTCAGGCGCGGGGTGAGGGAGCAGCACCGCGCGGATCCTGCATGCAGTAGCCGATGAAAGCCTGCGTGGCGCGGCCCAGCACCTTGTCGCGGTGGATGGCCAATGCCAGCCGACGCTTGGCACTGGGCAGCCGGGTGGGCAGTTCCACCAGCCAGCCGGCATCCAGTGCCTGCGCGACCGCATAGCGGGACAGGCAACCCAGGCCCGCGCCGGCGGCCACCAGGCGCTTGATCGCCTCGGTGCTGCCCAATTCGAAGCCGACCTGCTGGCGATCCAGGTGTTCGAGCAACCAGGTGTCGGTCGCCTGACGGGTGCCGGAGCCATGTTCGCGCAGGATCCAGGTCGCCGAAGACAGCTGACGGGCCGATACGGCGCGACCGCAAGCCAGCGGGTGCCGTGGCGACGCGACAATGACCAGTTCGTCGCGCAGCCAGGGCCGCACGATCAGGTCCGGATGGGTTTGCAAACCCTCGATGAAACCGACGTCGACCTCGAAACCGGCCACCGCGGCCACCACATCGCTGGTATTGGCGATACGCAGCCGGATCCGGCTTTGCGGTTGCTCGCGGGTCCAGTTCGCGACCAGGTCCGGCAGCAGGTATTCGCCGATCGTGAAGCTGGCCGCCACATGCAACGGCGCCGCATGGTCGCCAGAGAACAAGGCCTCCAGCTCGGCCGCCTGGTCCAGCAGGGCGCGCGCCCGCGGCAGCAAGGCCTGACCGTTTTCGTTCAGCAGCAGCCGCCGCCCGACACGGTCGAACAAGGCACCGCCCAAGGTCGCCTCGAGTTCGGCCAGCGCCGCGCTGGCGGCCGACTGCGAACGCGCGATGCGGCCCGCCGCCGCCCGGGTCGAGCCGGCAAGGGCGGTGGCGACGAACACCTCGAGCTGGCGCAGGTTCAGGCGCAGCCGCTGATCGGTTTTATCGTTCACGATGAACCGGATTATCCGTTTTTTCTTTTGAGCATCGCTGGTTACCATCGACGCAACCACGCATCCGCACGTTGGCCGAACACCCGCACCTCAATCATCCGGAGCCTCCCCGACCATGTTCAAGTTCCTGTCCGATGAGCCGCTGCACGACCCGCTGGCACGTGAGCGTGCATCGGTTACCGAGATCAAGTGCACCACCTGCTACATGTGCGCCTGCCGCTGCGGCATTCGGGTGCATCTGCGCGAGGGCGCTAACGGCCCCGAGGTGCGCTACATCGACGGCAACCCCGCGCATCCGCTGAACAAGGGCGTGATCTGTGCCAAGGGTGCCTCGGGCATCATGAAGCAGGTCTCGCCGGCGCGGCTGACCCAGCCGCTGCTGCGCAGGGCCGGCAGCGAACGCGGCGCTGGCGACTTCGAGCCCATCAGCTGGGAGCGCACCTACGCGCTCCTGACCGAACGGCTCGGCAAGATCCGTGCGACCGACCCGAAGAAGTTTGCTTTTTTCACCGGCCGCGACCAGATGCAGGCGCTGACCGGCCTGTTCGCGCGCCAGTTCGGCACGCCCAACTATGCGGCCCATGGCGGTTTTTGCTCGGTCAACATGGCTGCCGGCATGATCTACACGGTGGGCGGCAGCTTCTGGGAATTCGGCGGGCCGGACCTGGATCGCGCCAGGTTATTCGTGATGATCGGCACCGCCGAGGACCACCACAGCAATCCGATGAAGATTGCGATCAGCAAGTTCAAGCGCGACGGCGGACGCTTCATCTCGATCAACCCGGTGCGCACCGGTTATTCGGCGATTGCCGACGAGTGGATCCCGATCAAGCCGGGCACCGACGGCGCCTTGTTCATGGCGCTGATGCATGAGCTGATCCGCACCGACCGCATTGACCATGCCTTCCTCCAGCGTTTCACGAACGCGCCGCAGCTGGTGGTGCTGGACGAAGGCGAACGCGAAGGCCTGTTCGCATTCGACCCCAACCCCGAAAAGGGCCCGCCCGGCGACGGCCGCCATCCCCACAACAAGCTGGTGTGGGACAAGACTTCCAGCCAGGTACTGAACGCGTATCCCGAAGGTATTGCCGACGGATGCGACCCGGCGATCGAAGGGTTCTACACCCTTGCCGACGGCACCCAGGTTGCGCCATCGTTCCAGCTGCTGCGCGACCGGGTCGCGAGCTGCACGCCGCAATGGGCCGCTGCGATCACCGGCATCCCGGCCGAACGGATCCGCCAGCTGGCCGCCGAGATGGGCCACGCCGCATTCGAGCAGGCGTACACGCTGCCGATCCCGTGGACGGATGCCTGGGGCAAGCAGCATCCGAATACGCAGGCCCGCCCGGTCGCGTTTCATGCGATGCGCGGCCTGGCCGCGCATTCGAATGGTTTTCAGACGGTGCGCGCGCTGGCCATCCTGATGAGCCTGCTGGGCACGATCGACGCGCCTGGCGGTTTCCGCCACAAGGCGCCCTATCCACGCCATATCGTGCCGAACTACCGGGCCTTCAACGACCCGGCCCAGATCCAGCCCAACACGCCATTGAATGCCGCGCCGTTGGGTTTCCCCGCCCATCCGGATGAACTGGCCATCCACGCGGACGGCTCGCCGATCCGGATCGACCATGCGTTTTCATGGGAGCATCCGCTGTCGGCGCACGGCATGATGCACAACGTCATCACCAATGCCGCCCGTGGCGACCCGTACCGCATCGACACGCTGATGATGTTCATGGCCAACATGGCCTGGAACAGCACGATGAACACCTCCGCAGTCCGCGAAATGCTCAACCGCAAGGATGACGCGGGCGAATACATGATCCCGTTCATCGTGGTCTGCGACGCGTTCCAGAGCGAGACCGTGGCCTTTGCCGATCTGGTGCTGCCCGACACCACCTATCTGGAGCGCCATGACGTGATGGGCATGCTGGACCGACCGATCTCCGAGTTCGACGGGCCGGTCGACTCGGTGCGGATTCCAGTCGTCAAACCGCTGGGCGAATGCAAGCCGTTTCAGGAGGTGCTGATCGAACTGGCGGGCCGGTTGAAGTTCCCGGCTTTCACGACGCCCGAGGGCGCGCGCAAGTACAGCGGCTATACGGACTTCATCGTCAACTTCCAGCCGGCGCCGGGTGTCGGTTTCCTGATGGGCTGGCGCGGCAAGGACGGGCAGTCGCACCTCAAGGGCGAGCCCAATCCGAAGCAGTGGGAAGCCTACGAGAAGAACAACTGCGTGTTCCAGCTGCACCTGCCCGAGACCATGCACTACATGCGCAACTGGAACCGGGAGTACCTGGACTTCGCCAAGGACAAGAGCTGGCGCCAGCGCAACGACCCGATCCAGCTGGCGCTGTATTCCGACACGCTGCAGTTCTTCCGACTGGCTGCGCAGGGCAAGTCCAGCGGCCGCCAGCCACCGGACGCGTTGCGAGAACGTGTTGCCACCTATTTCGACCCGCTGCCGTTCTGGTATGCGCCGCTCGAAGAAGCCGCGACCGACCTGCAGGCGTATCCGCTCAACGCGATTACACAACGCCCGATGGCGATGTACCACTCCTGGGATTCGCAGAATGCCTGGCTGCGCCAGATCCACAGCCACAACTACCTGCACGTCAACCCGGTCACGGCAAAAGCCGCCGGCATCGCGGACGGCGGCTGGTGCTGGGTCGAAAGCCAGTGGGGCAAGGTGCGCTGCATGATCCGGTACAGCGAAGCGGTCGAACCCGGCACGGTCTGGACCTGGAACGCCATCGGCAAGGCCGATGGCGCCTGGCAACTCGCACCGGGCGCCGACGAAGCGCGCAAGGGTTTTCTGCTCAATCACCTGATCTCGGAAGAGCTGCCGTTCCAGGGTGCCAAGGGCGCAACCACCATCAGCAACTCCGACCCGATCACCGGCCAGGCTGGCTGGTACGACGTGCGGGTGCGCATCCGCCCGGCGGACCCGGAAGAACCCCACGAATCTTTTCCACAGTTCGCCTCCATGCCGGCCACACCCGGCGTGCTGGGCAAGGCGGCGCAGGTGCTGACCTATTTCGCAGGACGCAAGAAATCATGATCGGCTGGCTCAAGGACATCCTGCGAACCAACGCCGTGGCACAGGCGCCCGCGCGCAGCGCCGCGCCTGCGCAACCCATGTCCGATGCGACCCGCGTGCGCGCTCTGCCCGGCGAGACACTGGCCAAGCAACTGGCGCTGGTGATCGACCTCAACGTGTGCGTTGGTTGCCACGCCTGCGTGACCTCGTGCAAGCAATGGAACACCTCCGGCTCGGCCGGCCCGCTGGCCGATGAACGACCGTATGGCGCGGACCCCACCGGCACCTTCTTCAATCGGGTACAGACCTATGAGGCCGGCAACTACCCGGGCACCGAGACGATTCACTTCCCCAAGAGTTGCCTGCACTGCGAAGATCCGCCCTGCGTGCCGGTCTGCCCGACCGGGGCCAGCTACAAGCGCAAGGAAGACGGCATCGTGCTGGTCGACTACGACAAGTGCATTGGCTGCAAATACTGCGCCTGGGCCTGCCCGTATGGTGCGCGGGAGCTCGATGAAGAGCGCCAGGTGATGACCAAGTGCACCTTGTGCGTGGACCGCATCTATGACGAACGCCTGCCCAAGGAAGACCGCAAGCCGGCCTGCGTGTCGGCCTGCCCGACCGGTGCCAGGCTGTTCGGCGACGTGAAGGATCCGGAGTCGGAAGTCTCCAGGGCGATCCGCGAGCGCGGCGGGTATGCGCTGATGCCAGAGTGGGAGACCCAGCCTGCCAACCAGTACCTGCCGCGCCAGAAGACGCCGCCCGTGCAGCACTGAAACGGGAGATATCACACCATGCATCCCGCTTTCTCCATCCTGTGTTTCACGACGCTGGCCGGCAGCGCACAAGGCCTGGTCGTGGCGCTGGCACTGGCCAGTCTGCTCGGCGTGCCGATGGCCCCCGGTTTCCTGTCCCATGCGTTGATCGTGGCCCTGGTGCTGCTGCTGGCCGGCCTGGGCGCATCCTTCCTGCACCTGGGCCAGAAGATGCGCGCCTGGCGCGCGGTGCTGATGTGGCGCACCTCCTGGATGTCGCGCGAGGTCATCATCCTGCCCGCCTTCATTGCGCTGGTCGGCCTCTGGTGGCTGCTGGAGGGCACCGGCATGGCCCACCGACTGGGCGCGCTGTTTCCTGTGCTTGCCATCGCTGGCGCGGTGCTGCTGTGGTACTGCACCGCGATGATCTATGCCTGCCTGCGTTTCATCGAGGAATGGGCTCATCCACTGACCATCGTCAACTTCACGCTGATCGGGCTGGCCTCGGGCCTGCTGCTGGCCTGCGCGCTGGCGGCGCTGCTCGGCGGTGGTGGTGACATGATCGCTGCCAATGGCGCCTCGGCCCTGGCTGTGACGCTGGTGGCATGGGTCACCCGCGTCGTATCGCTGCGCCGCAATGCCGGTATCCGCCACCAATCGACGCTGCAATCGGCCACCGGCATCCAGTCACCCACGCTGGTGCAGAAGTCCATGGGCATGTCGGCTGGCGCCTTCAATACCCGCGAATTCTTCCATGGGGCATCGCAGACGGTCATGCACAACGCCCGACTCGGTTTTCAGCTGCTGGCCTTTGCCGTGCCAGCGCTGCTGATGGTCTGGGGCATCACCAGCCACAGCACCTGGCCCTGGGTGCTGGCGGTGCTGGTGCAGGCGCCGGGCCTGATCGCCGAGCGCTGGGTGTTTTTTGCGCAGGCCAAGCATCCGCAGAACCTGTACTACCAGGTGGTGTCGTGAGGGGCGTGGACTGATCGCAGGTTGCCGCCGGGCGCGGGCGTTCGAATGGCCATGGTGCTGCGGATGCACGCGATCGTGGACCTGGAGCCAACGCATCCGTCAACAGCAATGTCCGCGTTGTTGCCCCAACCCAAGGATTGAGCAATGGATCTCTTTAGTCGGCTTGCCGCGCGGGCAACTTGCTCAGGAGCAGTTCAATGGGCTCTGGGCGGTGCAGCAGGAAGCCTTGCCCGTAGTCGACGCCGATCTCCTTCATCCGCGCCAAGACGGCTGGCTTGTCGATGAACTCGGCAACGGTCTTGACGCCGACCACACGCGCCACGTCAACGAAACAGCGCACGGTCGCGTCGTCGAGTGGGTCGTCCATGACGTCGCGGACAAATTGACCGTCGATCTTCAAAAGGTCGACCGCAAGAGACTTCAAATAACCGAAAGACGATGCGCCAGCGCCGAAGTCGTCCAGAGCGACGCGCACACCGAGAGCACGCACCTCTTCAACGAACAAGGCAGCATCCGTCATGTTCGTGACTGCAGTGGTCTCCGTTATTTCAAGGCACAGTCTCTTGCAAATTTCAGGGCCTGCCGCGGCAAGGATCTGCACCGCCTGGCGATGGAAGGCGCGGTCTCCGATGGATTGCCCCGACACGTTGACGCACAGGGTGTCAATGGCAGACAAGTCGGCCTGATTGACCAGTAGATTGACCACCCGGCGCAAAACCCAACGGTCGATGCGAGAGGCCAGGTGGAAGCGCTCGGCGGCCGGAAGGAAAGCGCCAGGGGCAACCAATCCACCGTCGACCTCGACCATTCTCAGGAGCACCTCGGCATGCAGTCCGCCAGGGTCGGTGGCCAATGGAAAAATCTGCTGCGCATGCAGCACGAACTGGTCCTCGTCAACGGCCTGTTCAAGCCGCGTGGCCCATTGCGCCTGCCCATTGCGCGCGCGCATCGTCGCATCGGTGTCAAACCAGATATGCACACGATTGCGGCCCGCCTCCTTGGCGGTGTAGCACGACGCGTCCGCGGCCTGCAATGCCGCAGCCGTCGATGACCAGCGATTGTCCAGGGGCACCAGGCCGATGCTGGTGCCGATCCTGAAACGGCGACTGTCATGAATGAATCGGAACTCGTCCATGCGGTCGCAGATTTTCTGTGCCACACGCTGTGCTTGTTCGGCCGTGCAACGCTCGAGAATGACCCCGAATTCGTCGCCCCCCAGGCGCGCCAACGTGTCGCGCGCGCGCACGGCGTCGCGCAGGAGCTTGGCTACCTGCTGCAATAGGTGGTCCCCCGCCGAGTGTCCGCAGGCGTCGTTGACCAGTTTGAACTGGTCAAGGTCGATGAACATCAGCGCGTGTTCACTCTGCTCCTGGCTCGCCTTGTCCAGCGTGCGTGCCAGTCGCGCTTCAAACTCTGCCCTGTTGGTCAGCCCAGTGAGTGCATCGTGGGTTGCGCGGTAGCTCATTTCACCACTCAGCCGTCGTTGCTCGGTGACGTCATGGAACACAAGCACCACACCGAGAAGATCACCTTGTTTGCCGCGAATGGGCGCTGCGGAATCCTCGATGCCGAACTCTTCGCCGGTTCGCGAAATGAGGACCGTGCGTTCGGTAAGGCCAGCTATGGAGCCTTGATGTATGCAGTGTTCGACAGGGTCCGGACTGGGCCTGCGGGTTTCCTCGTGAACGATGTGGAACACCTGTGCCAGGGGCCGACCACACGCTTCTTCGTTGAGCCAGCCGGTCATCCGTTCAGCTACCGGGTTCAGCCAGGTCACCTCGCCAACGCCGTTTGTCGTGATAACCGCATCGCCGATGGATTGCAGCGTGACATGAAGCAGCTCGTGCTGTTGCTCCAGTTGCTGGACCAGTGCACGCTGATGGCTGATGTCCTGCACGGTGCCACGCAGACTGGTCACTTTTCCACCGTCATCGAAAACGGCCTCGCCCTTCGCCGCAAGCCATCCTGTAGAGCCTTCGGCGCGCAAGAACTCCAACTCGAGTTCATACGGTCGTCCCCCGGCCAGGGCGTTCCCCACCGCCACTTGCAGCCGCAGAAGGCTCTCGGCGGTATAAATCTGTGAATGCTCGGCGAAACTCGGTGCCGTGGGACCGGGCTCATGTCCGAAGATCCGATGCAGTTCGTCGGACCAGGTGGTCAGGTCCTCGGCTACGTTCCAAGTCCAGCTTCCGATGCGCCCGAGACGCTGTGCTTCGCCCAATGCAGCGTTGCTGGCACCCAAAAGCGCAAAGGCGTGCTCGCGTCGGTCGCTCTCTTGTCTGAGCGCCACTTCCGCCAGCTTTAACGCGGATACGTCGGTCACATAGGTCAGAAATCCAACGACTTCGCCGTTGACTTGATCAGGAACATATCTCGCCAGACCATGGCGTTTGACGCCGTCAGGCCCTGGCACGATTCGCTCGAATGTCTGAGATTGTCCGCTCAGCGCCGCGTCGATGGATGCTTTGCTCCTGGCAAAAAGTTCGGGGCCGAGAAGGTCCTGGATGAGAGTTCCGACGAGAGCCTCTGGCTGTACACCGAACCAGGTTTCATAAGCACGATTGGCAAACTTGCAGGTCAGGTCGGGGTTCCAGTACGCCACCAACGCTGGCACCGCATCTATCACCATACGCAACTCGTATCTGCTCGCTGCAATGCCTTGCGTTGCCTGCGCCAGCCTACGAGAGGCTGCGCGGGACTCGAGCATTCGTGCGGCTATGGTCGCCAGGTGCGACAAGACTGCGCGTTGTTCGGCAGACAAGACTCTGGGTTGACGGTCGACGACGCACAGCGTGCCGACGCGCATGCCGTCGGCGAGTCGAATGGGGGCCCCGGCATAGAAGCGGATACCGGGCTGGCCGGTCACCAGCGGGTTGTCCGAAAATCGCGCGTCCGCCAGCGCATTCGGCACCTCGAACAGGTCGTCCGAGTGGATCGCGTGCGCGCAGAACGACACGTCACGAGGCGTCTCGCTGACGCCTGCAAGCCCCATATTGGCTTTGAACCACTGTCGATTTTCGTCAACCAGGCTCACCAGCGCGATGGGAACACTGCAAACGATGGATGCGGTTTTTACAAGCGCGTCGAACTCGGCCTCTGTGCCTGAGTCGAGGACATCAAGGTCGCCAAGCGAACGCAGCCGAGCCGCTTCGTCATGTGGAATCGAAGGAATGGACAAGACGCACCTCTAGCCAGCAAAACGCCGAGCATAGCGTTCTTGCGCTGCGGCGGACCAGAGAACAGGGGCTTGAACGGCTGGCAAATCGGTTGAACCGCCCCGAGATTCCTCGACGCAACTCGGTTTGGTTCAAGGCTTGCCCCAGACCAATGTTGTGAAGCATTCAACCTGCGCCTTTGGCCATTTCAGACGTCCGCGTCGGGCACTCCAGGCACCGATCAGCTTGCAGAAGGCGTGGCAAAGCAGGATATGTTGCGTTGGGTTCAGGAGATTCTGCCGCTGACCCCGATTGCACGGGAGTGCGATCGGGGTCAGCGGCAGAACTGGCGGGTCTTCAATGCCTTCATCCGCGGACCCTGTTGACGGCCAGGCACTAGCATTGGATTGGAAGGCTTGTCAACATGCCACGCGCGATTGACACGAAGTTGAGCGCCTAGCGCACCAGAATCTCAGGCCGGCGTCAGCCTGCTGGACACCGCAAGTGGCCAGTGACGGCGCCCCAAATCACAGGATACAGACAAACCCATGCGCTGGCTCAAACCGACCTTGACTTCCATGTATGGCCTTCTTGGCCACACTGTTCCCTCGCAAGGGCGGTCAGCGGAGTCGCGGCAGGAAAACATCCGCAACGTCATGCTCGATGCAATGACCCTCGAAAAGGTGTCTGATGGTCATCACACGCTCGTTCGCCGAATCTTCTATGCCCCCGATATTCAAACACTTTGGTATGCCCGCAGTGACGTCATGTCAGTGCTTGCCGAGGAACTGGGCGAGACAGCCGCTCACGAAAGGCTTCGTGTCATCACTGCGCTCTTTGACGGCCTGCTGCCTGAAGCCAGGCATTCCTTGCAATCGCGCGCGCCTGGCTCGACAAGCCGCAGGTAGTCCTATAGCGGTCCGGACATGGGTCGGACCGGCTCGCTCGATAGCGTCCAGCACCTGCAGCGAGACTTCGCTGCGCGTCCTGTCGGGCCAACCGGTTCCGACTGGTGCGCACGGGGCTTGCGCGGCCGCATACCCCGAAGGTCGGCTTCCCGCTGGGTGACAATGGTTCGCGTCGCCACTGTCTGGTCACCTCGGGTTTCATGTACTGGATCAGCCTGCGGCTGATGCACGATATACCGGCCCGTGCGGTCATCTCGTCGCACTGCTTGAGCCTACCGGCCCGCAGGGTCAGCCTCAGCCCGCTACCATCCACGCCGACCATCCACGCCGACCTGGTCATCGGGCCGTATGCCCCGTGACACAGTGGCACAGTGGCACAGTGGCACAGTGACTAACCGACTGGGCATCGACACACCATGAAGTTCTCCTCCCTCGTCAGCCGCATCGGCGGCAGCCGCGTCGATGCCTGGAAGATCCACGCCGAGGCGGTCGCCGCAGCCGAGCGCGGCGAAGACGTGATCGTTCTGAGCGTCGGCGACCCGGAGTTCGCGGCACCGGAGGCGATCACCGACGTGGCCATCGATGCGCTGCGACGCGGCGACACGCACTACACCACCATCATCGGCCGGCCCGCGCTGCGCGAGCGCATCGCTCGCCGGCACCAGACCGGCAGTGGACAGGTCGTCGACAGCAGCAACGTGGTCGTCGTCAGTGGCGCGCAAAACGGCCTGTTCGTGGCCAGCCTGTGCCTGTGCGAGGCGGGCGACGAGGTATTGGTACCCGAGCCCTTGTACCTGACCTACGAGGCCACGATACGTGCCTGTGGCGCCACGCTGGTGCCGGTGCCGGTAGTGCCCGATAACGGCTTTCGCATCGATCTGAACGCGCTGCGCGCTGCGGTCACGCCGCGCACCCGCGCGATCTTCTTGGCAACGCCGTGCAACCCGACGGGCGTCGTGATGCGCCGCGACGAACTGCAGGCCGTCGCCGACCTGGCCATTGCACACGACCTGTGGGTGGTCGCCGACGAGGTTTACGCTTCGCTGGTGTTCGAGCCGCCCCACATCTCCATCGCCGGCCTGTCCGGCATGGCCGAGCGCACGGTCACGGTCAGCAGCCTGTCCAAGTCGCACGCGATGGCCGGTTACCGGCTGGGCTGGGCGGTCGCACCGGCAGGCCTGGCGCGCCACATGGGCAACCTGCTGCTGTGCATGTTGTATGGCGCGCCCGGGTTCGTGCAGGAAGCCGCATGCGCGGCGCTGGACCATTACGACACCGTGACCTCGGGCATCCGCGTCGTCTACCGGCGCCGGCGCGACCGGGTCCATGGCCTGCTGCAGGACGTTCCAGGCCTGCGCTGCACGCTGCCCGAGGCGGGCATGTTCCTGTTGCTTGATGTACGCGCCGCCGGTCTGTCCTCGCACGATTTCGCGTGGGGGCTGTTCCGGGGCTACGGTGTATCGGTGCTGGACGCACAGGCCTTCGGACCATCGGCCGAAGGTTTCCTGCGCATGGGGCTGGTGGTCGACGATGAGCGGCTGGTCGAGGCCTGCCGGCGTATCGCGCGATACTGCGCCGCGCTGCACGCATGATCCCGATCCGTGCCGGCGGAACGTCAGGCCATCCCCACCTGGGCCAGCGGGGCGACCGCGTCGTCCGGCCGCTCGGCCGCTCGGCCGCTCGGCGATCATGTCGCACAACTCGCGCCGTATCGCCGCATAACCGGGATCGTCGAAACAATTGTGCATTTCGCCCGGATCTTCCTGCAGGTCGTACATCTCGCGCGGACCGAGCCGCACGGATTCGGGGTCGCCGCTGTGGCACTGGGCGTAGATGATCCCCCGATGGCGGATGCGCTGGAGTGAGCGCCTTGAGAAGCTGCACCGCCCGGACTCCCCATTCCCAGCGCGTGCAAGCCAACGCCAGCCCGACCAGCAGGGCGCACTGCGATGGCGCCCAGATCCACTACGAGCGCCACTGCCCCGAGCAGACCATGCTGCAGCGCCTGGTGCAGCAGCACGCCCAGAGCTTCTTCGCGCAGACCGAGGAAGCCACTGGCGCCAGCCTGCCGCAATTCGTCAAAGACGAGTTCGACGCGTACCTCGAATGCGGCATCCTGGCACACGGCTTCCTGCGCCTGCGCTGCGCCGACTGCGGGCACGACAAGCTCGTGGCGTTCAGTTGCAAGCGCCGCGGGTTTTGTCCCTCGTGCGGGGCGCGGCGCATGTCGCAGACCGCAGCGCACCTGGTCGAGCACGTCATCCCTCGTGTGCCGGTGCGCCAGTGGGTACTATCACTGCCCATCCCGCTGCGCCTGCTGCTGGCCGCACAATTCGAGTGCCAACAGGGCCTGAAAGAGATTGAGCGTCTCACCGGATTCGGTCACCATTTCGTCGGCAACGCCATAGACCTCCCGCAAACGAAGCTGCGCTTGCAGCGCCCGAACCCACGCCAACCGGTTGGCATCCGCGTTTTCCGGACGACCGATGGCCCACCGGGCCGGATCGACCGCGACATGGGCAACAAAGGCGTCCAACGCCCGATGGGGGGAGGTATGTTTGAGAAGGCAGAATCGCGTACTCTGAAGCCTCGACCAAGTGAGAGCTTCAGAGTAGACTTCGTAGTATGAATCTGGTCGAAGTTCTCAAACGCCCCGAGGGGAAGA
>JBBRVD010000078.1:0-16673 GCA_038247175.1 Burkholderiales bacterium
GACCCCCAGCGGATGTTTACGGTTTTGTCGGAGTCGCGCCGGCGTCTGATGCTCGAAATCATGGAAGAGCCAATGACCATTAACGATTTGACCAGCCGATTGCATCGCATTCGCTCTGCTATTACCAAGGACATTGGCAAGCTGGAACGGTTGGGCTTAGTCGTCTCGATCAGACAGATCAACCCCGGGCATGGGATTCAAAAAATGGTCCAGGCCATCGCACCGAAAATTGAAATGGCCGCAACATTGGGCTGAACGAACGCTATCGGAAGGCCTGATAGGCCACCCTGTCGCAGGGCAAGACGGGTCGAAATTGGCGCGCTTTCTAGCCTCAGGCGAATCGAGTTTCACTATTGGCGAGTGCATCCTGGTCGACGTCGGCAGCACACGCAACCCCGCTGAAGCAACGGGTCACAACATACTGATACAGATCCAGAACCAGCGGACCAGTCGACGGTTGGCCAACAACCCGTGACATTCCGAATCTCAGGAATCAGACGCCGATAATTTCTACATATCTGACGGCCACCTTATCTGCTGCCCGTCGATGATTACGATATTCATTGATGCAAAAAGACAATCCCTCCCCCGCCCCGATCGCCACTGACCTCTCCGCCCACACCCCGATGATGCAGCAGTACCTGCGCATCAAGGCCGAGCACCCCGACACGCTGGTGCTCTACCGCATGGGCGACTTCTACGAGTTGTTCTTCGCCGACGCGCAAAAAGCGGCCCGGCTGCTTGACATCACGCTGACCCGGCGCGGTCAGTCGGCTGGTGAGCCGGTGGTGATGGCGGGTGTGCCGTTCCATTCGGTCGACTCCTACCTGTCGCGGCTGATCAAGCTTGGCGAGTCAGTGGCGATCTGCGAGCAGGTGGGCGACGTGGCCACGGCCAAGGGGCCGGTCGAGCGCAAGGTGGTGCGGGTGATCACGCCCGGCACCTTGACCGATGTCGAGTTGCTGTCCGACAAGTCCGAGTCGGTGCTGATGGCGGTGCACCAGGGGTCGCGCAACCAGTGCGGCCTGGCCTGGTTCAGCGTGACGCAGGCGCAGTTGCAGTTCGCCCAATGCGCGCCTGACGAGGTCGGCGACTGGATTGCGCGCGTGGGTCCGAGCGAGCTGCTCTACGGCGCCGGTGTCACACCCGCATTCGAAGGCCGGCTCAAAGGCTGGTGTGCAACCCATGGTCTGATGGCAACGACCCGCGCGCACTGGCAGTTCGATCCAGCCCTGGGGCTGCGCAAGTTGCAGGAGTTGTTCCAGGTCGCCAGCCTGGCAGCCTGGGACGCGCAAGAACTGCCACTGGCACACGCTGCGGCAGCTGCCCTGCTCGGGTACGCCGAACACACACAGGGCCGGCCACTGACCCATGTGCAGGGCATCGCGGTACATCGCGACGACGACCTGGTGCAGCTACCGCTGGCGACCCGCCGCAACCTGGAGCTGACACAGACGTTGCGCGGCGAGCCGGCACCCACCCTGTTCTCGTTGCTCGACACCTGCCTGACCGGCATGGGCAGTCGCCTGCTAAGGCGCTGGTTGCTCGAACCCCGGCGCGAGCGCGACGCTGCGCGCCAGCGGCTGGAAGCCATCACACTGCTGCGCGAGGGACCCTGGCAAGAGCTGCGAGCCGCGATCAAGGGCAGCACCGACATCGAACGTATCAGCGCGCGCATCGCTTTGCGCCAGGTGCGCCCGCGCGAGCTGGTGGCCTTGCAGGTGACACTGGACAAGACCGCGCGGCTGGCACCGCTGGTGCTGCGCCAGCCCGGCTGGCTGGTGCAGTTAGGTCAGGCTTTGACGCCTCCGGCCGGCTGCGCCGAGCTGCTGCGCGCTGCAATCCAGGAGACGCCATCGGCACTGGTGCGTGACGGCGGCGTCATCGCCACCGGTTTTGACGCCGAACTCGACGAGCTGCGCGCGATCCAGGGCAACTGCGACGGATTCCTGCTCGCGCTGGAGCAACGCGAGCGTACCCGCACCGGCATCGGCAACCTGCGCGTGCAGTTCAACAAGGTGCACGGCTTCTACATCGAGGTCACGCAAGGCCAGGCCGACAAGGTACCAGCCGACTACCGGCGCCGCCAGACACTCAAGAACGCAGAGCGCTTCACCACGCCCGAACTCAAGGCATTCGAAGACAAGGCGCTCAGCGCGCAGGACCGCGCACTGACGCGCGAGAAGTTCCTGTATGAGCAGGTTCTCGACCAGTTGCAGGCGCATGTGCCGACACTGACTGCCGTCGCGCAAGCGTTGGCCTCGCTCGACGCGCTGAGCGCCTTGTGCGAACGCTCCTTGACGCTGGAATGGTGCGCGCCGCAATTCGCCAGCGAGCCCTGCATCGAGATCCAGGGCGGACGACATCCCGTGGTGCAGGCCCGGCTGGCGGAGAGCAGCAGCGGCAGCTTCATCGCCAACAACACCAGCCTGAACAGCCGCACCCGGATGCAGATCGTCACCGGCCCGAACATGGGTGGCAAGTCGACCTACATGCGCCAGATCGCCGTCATCGTGCTGCTCGCGTGTATCGGCAGTTATGTACCGGCCAGCAGCTGCCGGCTCGGCCCGATCGACGCGATCCACACCCGCATCGGCGCCGCCGACGACCTGGCCAACGCGCAGTCGACTTTCATGCTCGAGATGACCGAGGCGGCGCAGATCCTGCACGGCGCAACGAAACACTCGCTGGTACTGATGGACGAGATCGGCCGCGGCACCTCGACCTTCGACGGCCTGGCTCTGGCATCGGCAATCGCCAGCCACCTGCATGGCAAGTCGCAGGCGTTCACGTTGTTCGCCACCCACTATTTCGAGCTGACCGCATTTCCGCTGGAGCACAAACATGCTGTCAACGTGCATGTCAGCGCGGCCGAGTCGGGACGCGACATCGTGTTCCTGCACGAAGTGCAGGCGGGTCCGGCCAGCCGAAGCTATGGCATCCAGGTCGCGCGCCTGGCGGGCATGCCGGCACCGGTGCTGAACCAGGCGCAACATGCGCTGGACGCACTGGAGGACAACGCGAGCGCCAGCCGGGCGCAGGTGGACCTGTTCGCAGCGCCAACCCATGCCGGGCTGCCGCAAACCAGCGCGGTGGAAGCCGAACTCGCCCGTATCGACCCGGATATGCTCAGTCCGCGCGAAGCGCTGGAGGTGCTGTATGCACTCAAGAAAAAGGCTGGCGGCAATGGGGCCTGAAGGGCCAGACAGACAGGCCGCGTGCGCGTCTGACTGCCGTGTGCGGGGTCACTGAATGATCAGGTTCGGTAACCAGGTTGCCAGCCACGGAAAAAGAGCGATCAGCAACAGCCGAAAACAATCGGCCACGGCGAACGGCACGATGCCGCGCACCACGGTGGCCATCGGCAGATTGCCCACGCCCTGGATCACGAATAGATTGATACCCACCGGGGGCACGATCATGCCGATCTCGCACACCGTCACCAACATCACGCCGAACCAGATCGGGTCGAAGCCCAGGCTGGTGACGAGCTGGAACACCGGCGCCACCGTCAGCAGGATCATCGAGATCTCGTCCATCAACGCACCCAGGATGATGTAGAACACCATCAGGATGAACATCACCGTCCAGCGGTTCAGGCCCAGGTGGTTGATCCAGTCGAGCAGAGCATCGGTCAAGCCGGTGGTCTCGATGAAGAAGTTGAAGATGCCCGCGCCGATCAGGATCATGAAGATCATGCCGGTGGTGGTGGCGGTCTCGGACAACGACAACTTGAAGTTGGCCAGCGTCAGGCTGCCGGACAACCACGACACCAGCAGTGCGCCGAACGCGCCCACCGCCGCCGCCTCGGTGGGCGAGAACAGACCGGTATACATGCCGCCCAGCACGACGGCGAACAACAGCAGCACCTTCCAGATGCCGGCCAGCGCACTGAGCCGCTCGGACCAAGATTGGCGTGGCCCGGCCGGCCCGGCCTTGGGGTCGCGGCCCACGGAGTAGCGCACTGCTGCCAGGTACAACAGCATGCCGAGGATGCCTGGCAGGATGCCGGAGAGGAACAATTTTCCGATCGATTGTTCGGTCATCAAGCCATAGATCAGGAACAGGATGGACGGTGGGATCATCACCCCCAGCGTGCCGCCCGCGGCCACCGAGGCCGACGCCAGCGCGTCCGAATACCCCAGCCGCTTCATCTCCGGCAAAGCCACCCGGCCCATGGTCGCCGCCGTGGCAATACCGGAGCCGCAGATCGCGCCGAAGATGGTGCAGGCGCCAATCGTGGCCATGGCCATGCCGCCACGCACCTGGCCGATCAGCGACGCCACGAAGCTGTACAGGGACCGCGACAGACCGGCATGGGCGGCGAACACACCCATGGCCACGAACAGCGGCACGATTGACAACGAATAGGGAAACGCGGCCTCGAACGCGGAGCGCCCGAGCATGAAACCCGCGGCATTCCAGCCGGTCGTATAGGTCACACCGAGCACACCGACCATGCCCATGGCCACCGCCACCGGCATGCGCAGCATGATCAGCACAATGACAGCGCCGAAGCCGGCCAACCCCAGCATGGCGCCGCTCATCGGTCGCCCAGCCGGAACAACGAAGCTTCAGGGCGACCATAAACGACCCCACGCGAACCCAGTCGCTGCCAATGCGTCACAGGCTGCAATCCGGGTCGAAGTCGGGCTTGCGGCGTTCGCGGTGGCTGGCCACTCCTTCGTGCACGTCCGGCCCGGCAAACCCCATGAACTCCAGCGCCAGCGAGCTGTCGAAGGTTGGCCCCATCATGCGCAACCAGTTGTTGAGCGCGTATTTGGTCCAGCGGATCGCGGTCTGCGAACCCATGGTCAACCGCGTCGCGATCTCGAACGCCTTGTCGCGCAGATCGGCCTCGTCGACTGCCAGCGCGACCAGGCCGATGCGCTCGGCCTCCTCGCCGCTCATGGGCTCACACAGCAACAGGTAGTACTTGGACTTGGCCATGCCGCACAACAGCGGCCAGATGACGGCTGCATGGTCACCCGCCGCAACGCCGAGTCGGGTGTGCCCATCGACGATCTTGGCCGTGCGCGCGACAATCGGAATGTCAGCCAGCAGGCCGGCCACCAGGCCCGCGCCCACCGCCGGACCGTGCATTGCCGAGACGATGGGCTTGTCGCAATTGATGACGTTGTAGACCAGGTCGCGCGCTTCCTTCCAGACCCGGGTCCGGACCTTGAAATCGTTTGCCATGTCTTCCACCAGTGCAAAGTCGCCGCCGGCAGAAAACCCCTTGCCTTCGCCACGCAGCACCACGGCATGGATATCGGGGTCGTCGCCGATGTCGCGCCAGATGGTCGACAGCTCCTTGTGGCCGGAGTGGTCGGCAGTGGCCAGCTTGCCGGCCCCGCCCATCACCACTTCCAGAATGCCGCGTCTGTCGTCGACGGCATGGCGGGTGATGGTCAGCGTGCGGTAATGGTCGTAGCGGCTCATAATTTTCTTTCATGCCCTTGCCAGAATGGCTCCTTCAGCAGGTTTTTCTGGATCTTGCCGATCGGCGTCTTGGGAAACTCGGTGACGAACCGGATCAAGCGCGGACGTTTCAGCCGCGCCAGATGCGACTCGACATGTGCCAGCACCCGCGCCTCGTCCAGGCTCGCGCCGGGCTTGAGCAGCAGATAAGCGGCCGGTAGTTCGCCAAACTTTGCATCAGGCACGCCGAATACCGCGCACTCCGCGATCTCCGGCAACTGGTACAGCACGTCTTCTATCTCCTTGGGGTAGACATTCTCGCCACCGGAGATCAGCATGTCCTTGGCCCGGTCGACCAGCGTGACGAATCCGTCGGCGTCGATGGTGCCGACATCGCCGGTGAAGCCCCAGCCCGGCAACCGGTCGGGAAACTTGTAGAACGCGGCGGTCTGCTCGGGTTCGTTGTAGTACTCCAGCATCAGGTTGTCACCACGCGAGGCGATCTCGCCGAGTTCACCCGGTGCCACTGGCAGACCTTGCAGGTCGAACAGTCCGATGTCGACGTTGAACGCCTGGCGCCCGATGCTGCCCAGGTACTGCGGCAAGTACCAGTGGCGCAAGGCTGTCAGCACGCCCATCTCGCTTTGCCCGTAGATCTGCGTCAGCCGCAGGGCTGGCAACTTCTCGCTTAACTTCAGCTGCACCCAGTCTGGCATGGGCGCGCCGGCAAACGACAACTTGCGCCAGCTCGCCAGCGCTGGCGCGTCGAAACCGGCGTGACTGACCAGCGTGTTGGCCTGCGTCGGCACCATGAACGCGGCCGTGACCGCATCGCGCTCGCAGGTCGCCATGAACTTCTCTGGCGACCAGGGCGTGACGAAGGTGACGGTAGCCCCCACCAGCATCGCCGGCTGAAACATGATGTTGAGTGCTGCCACATGGAACATCGGCGTGACGATGGCCACGACGTCGCGCTCGTCCAGCGCCTCCTCCACGACGACGGTATGCGCCGTGACGGCTCGCGCGCGGTGTGAGCACAACACCCCTTTCGGCCGTCCGGTGGTACCGCCGGTATAGGTCATGCAGAACGGATCGCTTTCGTCCAGCGACACGCCGGGGTCATCCGCCGATTGCGCGCCGATGAAGGCGTCGAAGCCGATTGGCGCCGGAACGCCAGCCGGCCAGTCGCAGGTAACACCGGCCGCCTCGGGGCTGTCGACCCGCACCACCTGCGCGATCGCCGGGCACCGCGGCAAAACCTGAGCCACCTTGTCCGCAAACATCGCGTCGAACAGCAGCACCCGGGTATCGGCCTTGTGCAATACCCAGGACAACTCATCCGGCGCGTAGAGCACCGACACGTTGACCAGCACCAGGCCGCTGCGCGCGGCACCAAAAAAGACGATCGCGTATTCAGGCAGGTTGCGCGACACCATCGCCACCTTCGATCCCTGGGGCAGACCGAGCTGCAACAGGGCGCTGGCGAACCGGTTGGCCGCCGCGTCGAGTTCGGCATAGCTGATGCGGGTCGCATCCCGGATCACGGCCAACTTGTGCGCAAAGCGCTCGCACGAGCGGCGCAGCATGTCACCGGTCAGCATGACTCACGCGTGCAGGATTGAAGGCACGCGCCAGGTACGACACGCTCAACAGCGCACAGACCACGACGGACAGCGCACAGCCAAACAGCAGCGGCCACCAGTACCAGGTCATCGGTATCGCGATGGTGTTCGACGTGTCGCCGTTGGCCTGTGCCTGGAACGCGGCAACGCCCGCGTACCAGGTCACCACACCCATGAAGAGGGCAGCGCACAGGTTCCACAGGGCCATCAAGGCCGCGCGCAGCCGCGCGTGCAGATAGTTGACAACGAAGTCGACGTCGACATGGGCTTCGCGCGCAAAGGTGTAGGGAATACACAGGAATGCGCAGGCCATGACCAGCAGCTGGGTCACGTCGACCATGCCGACGACATTGAGGCTGACAATCGGCCGGCTCGCAATGTCGCCGACGTTGAGCGTCGCGCACAGGATCAGCAGACACACGCCAAGCCAGGCGCACCATCGGGTGAACGTGCGAACCGAGTCAGCCATCAGGCACCAGGGGTGCTCAAGCCTTCTGGTATTTGGCGACCTGACGCTGCATCTCGATGTAGATCTCGCGCGCGTTCGCCACGCCCTGGCCCTCGAAATCAAGCATCGCCTTGTTGAACATCGGCACCAGCGTGCGCTCCCATTGTTCACGCGCCGCCTTGTCCAACGTGACGATGGTGCTGCTGCGCGCCTGCGCCGCCGCCTTGCCTGCCGCATCCCAGGCATCCCACCAGCCCTGGACCTTCTTCAGCAGCGCCTCGCCCGACGCATCGTCGATCACCTTCTGCACGTCCTTGGGCAGCGAGTCGAACTTGCGCTGGTTCATGCCGTACCAGAAGGACGCCGTATAGAGCTGCGCGTCGAGGTGGAACTTGGTGACCTCGTCAATCTTGAATGCACGTACCGGGTCCCAGGGAAAAGCCGCGCCGTCGATGACACCTTTCTGCAGATTTTCGTAGGCCTGACCGGGTGGCATGCCCACCGGCGTCGCGCCCAGAAACTCCAGCATCATCGAGATCGTCGGTGACGGTGTACGCAGCCGCAGACCGCGCAGGTCCTCGGGTTTCTCGACGCGTTTGTCCTTGGTGTGGATCAAGCCACCGTTGTGGGTCATCAGCACCAGCGGCTTGATCCCCTTGTAGTCGTCCTTCAGGTATTTTGGATACAGGTTCCACAGGGCACGCGAGCCCGCCTCGGCCGTCCGGACCAGGAACGGCATCTCGATGATCAGGCTGCGCGACATGCGACCGCGCGGGTTGCCGCACAGGCCGAACCCGATGTCGGTGATGCCGTTGAGCACCTGATCGAGCTGGTTCTGGGCCAGGCCCAATGCCGAATTGGCCGCCGAGATCTGGAACGTCACCGCGCCATTGGTCTTGGTCTCGATCTCCTTGGCCCAGGGTGCGATGAACTCGGTCTGCAGACCGTGCACCGCGGGTACGTAGTGCGCAATTTTCAGGTTGATCTTGCCCTGGGCACCGACCAGGGCAGGGAACCCCGCGACTGCGCTGGCGGCGCCAGCGAGCGTGAGAAAACGGCGACGAATCAGGCTCATAGGTGTCTCCTTGTTTTGACCCACGACGATTATGCATTGGGTTGTGCGCCGCCCCATCGCGGGAGGAGGCGGGCCACGACAGGATCTGGCTATCCATCACGGCCCCCGCGCCCTGCCAGCGGAGCCGGCAATATTGCCAGTTCCGGGCGGGCCTGGGCGCTTGGTACCATTGCGGATCGCGCGCCGCAGCCGATGGCATGACTCGCAGGCGCCGCTGTTGCTGCAACTCCAGCGCGCGCCAGCGCGCGCCACATCATGACCTATTGTGTCGCCATCAAACTCAACGCCGGACTGGTATTCCTGTCCGACTCCCGCACCAATGCCGGACTGGATCAGATCAGCACCTTCCGCAAAATCATCGTCTACGAAAAACCGGCCGACCGCTTCATGGTGTTGCTGACGGCCGGCAATCTGAGCATCTCGCAGTCGGTACGCGAGATCCTGCAGGTGGAACGGCTCAAGGAGGATGGAGATGCCGAGCCGCTGACAATCTGGAACGCCACCAGCATGTTCGACGTTGCGCGCGTGCTGGGCGCTGCAATCCGCCATGTGCGCCAGCGCGACGGCGATTCGCTCAAGCAGTCGGGCGTGGACTTCAACGTGTCGATGCTGCTCGGCGGTCAGATCCGGGGCGAGGCGATGCGGCTGTTCCAGGTCTATTCGGCCGGCAATTTCATCGAGGCCACGCCGGAAACGCCCTATTTCCAGATCGGAGAATCCAAGTATGGCAAGCCGGTGCTGGACCGGGTCATCACGCCCGAGACACCGCTGAACGAAGCGGCCAAGTGCGCGTTGGTGTCGATGGACTCCACCATCAAGTCCAACCTGTCGGTCGGCTTGCCTCTGGACATGGTGGTCTATGAAGCCGACCGGTTCCAGACCGACAAGATCGTGTGTATCGACGAGCACAACCCGTACTACCAGATGATGCACAACAACTGGGGCCGCAAGCTGCGCGAAGTGTTCGACAGCATCGAGGACCCGATGTGGCAAGGCGAGCAGACCGAAATTCCGCTGATGGTCGACGCCACGCGCAACCGCCCGCTCAGGAAGATCGGCAATCTGCATGAAAAGCTGATCTGATGGCGCTGATCGTCTTCTCGCACGCCAACAGTTTCCCCGCCAGCACCTACCGCGTCTTGTTCAAACACCTGAAGTCGCGGGGATTCAAGGTCAAGGCGGTCGAAAAATTCGGCCATGACCCGCAGTACCCGGTCACCAACAACTGGCCGCAATTGGTACAGCAACTGGCGGATTTCACGCGCGCCGAAGTCGAGAAGGCCGGCGAGGCGGCATTCCTGGTCGGCCATTCGCTGGGCGGCTTCCTGAGCATGATGGCAGCGGCGCACCATCCGGGCCTGGCGCACGGCGTGGTGATGCTCGACTCTCCCGTGCTCGGTGGCTGGAAGGCCACGACGCTAGGCCTGATCAAAAGCACGCAGATCGTCGCAGCCGTGTCACCCGGAGCCATCAGCAAGCGCCGGCGCAACAGCTGGCCCGACGAAGCCGCGGCTGTGGAGTATTTCCGGCACAAGAAGCCCTTTGCGCGCTGGGACCCGGCCGTGCTGCAGGACTATGTGCACTACGGCACCCATGACCAGCACGGTCAGCGGGTGCTGTCGTTCTCCCGCGAGGTGGAAACCGCGATCTACAACAACCTGCCGAACAACCTGCAACAGCTGTTGCGGCGCCACCCGCTCCAATGTCCGGTCGCCTTCATCGGAGGTTTGCATTCGCGCGAGATGAAGCAGGTCGGCATGCAGATGACTGAGCACCTGACCCGCGGGCGTATCACCATGCTCGATGGCAGTCACCTGTTCCCGATGGAGATGCCGGCGGTCACCGCCGCCGCGATCGAGGCCTCGGTGCTGAACCTGCGCGCCCTTGCCCAGCCGTCCTGATGGGCGTCAATCGGCCCAGGTGACGGTGCCGGTCCAGGATGTTGCGAGCACGATCAGGCCAAATGCGATCCGATACCACGCAAAGCCGACAAAGGTGTGGGTTGCAATATAACGCAGCAGCCAGCGGATACACAACCAGGCGCTGATGAACGAGAACAACAGGCCGACAGCAAACATCGGCAAATCGGACCAGGCCAGCAAGGCACGCTCCCTGTACAGGCTGTAGACGCCAGCGCCAATCAAGGTCGGGATCGCCAGAAAAAACGAGAAGTCCGTGGCCGCCTTGCGCGACAGGCCGAGCAGCATACCGCCGATGATGGTGGCCCCGCTGCGACTGGTGCCGGGAATCATGGCCACGCACTGCACCAGGCCGACCTTGAGCGCATCCGTCCAGCGCATCGCATCCACGCTCAGGATGCGTGGCGCGGTGGCGGCCTGGCTCTGGCGACGCTCGGCCCACAGAATGATCAGACCGCCGACGATAAAGGCACTGGCCACCACCACCGGCGTGAACAGATGGGCCTTGATCGCCTTGCCAAACAACAGTCCCAGGATCACGGCGGGAAAGAAAGCAATCAGCACGTTGAGTGCAAATCGTTGCGCCTGCTCCTGGTGCGGCAGTTGCACCATCGTCTCGCGGATCTTCTGCCAGTAGACGATGATCACCGCGATGATCGCGCCGGTCTGGATCGCGATGTCGAACACCTTGCCCTTGGCGTCATCCATGCCGAGCAGGGCGCCGGCCAGGATCAGATGGCCGGTGGAGGAGATCGGCAAGAACTCGGTCACGCCCTCGACGATACCCATGACGGCCGCCTTGGCCAGCAACACAATATCCACGCGAACTCCCGCTATGAAGAGCGCGGATTATCGCCTCTCACTCATACCGCAGTGCCTGAATCGGCAGCAAACGCGAGGCTCGGCGCGCAGGATAGAACCCGAAAAAGACGCCAACCAGGCCAGAGAAGCCGGCCGCCAGCACAATGCTGCTGGCCGTCATGCTGACCTGCCAGCCGGCGAAATGCCCGACTGACCATGTGGCAATTGCACCCAACACGACGCCAATCGCGCCACCGATCAGGCTCAGCGTGACCGCCTCGATCAGGAACTGCGTCAGGATGTCTCGCCCGCGCGCGCCCACCGCCATGCGCAGGCCGATCTCGCGGGTGCGTTCGGTCACGCTGACCAGCATGATGTTCATGATGCCGATTCCGCCGATCACCAGGCTGATGCCAGCCACCACCGCCAGCAGCATCGTCATGACCCGGCTGGACGCCTCTTGCGCTTGCAGGATTTCGGTCAGGTTGCGGATCGTGAAGCTGTCGTCGGCGTTGGGCTGGATCTTGAAACGCTGGCGCAGCAGATCCTTGATATTGTCTTCGGCCACCTTCATGCTCTGGCCTTCCTTGACCTTGACGGTGATCGACCCGATACGCCGCGCCTTGCCGCCACTGCCGCCCTGGATCCGGTTACGGTAGGTGCTGATCGGCACCATCAGCACGTCATCCTGGTCCTGACCGTTGGCATTCTGGCCCTTCTTGTCGAGCAGGCCGACGATGGTCACCGGCACCTTCTTGATGCGGATCACCTGGTCCAGCGGGTCGGTATCGCCGAAGAGTTCGCGCGCCGTGGTCTGCCCGATGATCGCAACCTTGGCCGAGCCGGCCATCTCCGCCGCCTCGAACAATCTGCCGGACGCCAGCGTCCAGTCACGCGCCTCCAAATAGTCGTTGCTGGTGCCAAAGATGCTCGTGCTCCAGTTGGCATTGCCAGACACCACCTGCGCCGCGGTGCGCGATACCGGCGCGGCAACCTGCACTTCGGGTACCTCCAGGCTGATCGCCAGCGCGTCGTCCTCCGTCAAGGACTGCCCGGTCTGCGCTCCCAGTCGGGCGCCGCCTTGGGTGATCGTGCCCGGAAACACCAGCATGATGTTGGAGCCCAGGCCCTTCATCTGCTCCTTGACCCGGTCCGTGGCACCTTTCCCGATGGCGATCATCGTGATCACCGCGGCCACACCAATAATGATGCCCAGCATGGTCAGGAAGCTGCGCAAGGTATTGGCCGCCAACGCGCGCCAGGCGCTGCGCAGTGCCGCCAGCATGTTCATTGCGCTGGCTCCTCGGCTGCGGCGGTCGCCGGCACGCCCGGCTGCGCCATGTCCTGCAGCATCAGCCCATCGCGGAAAACGATCTTGCGTCGCGCCCACTGCGCGATGTCGTTCTCGTGCGTCACCAGCACCACCGTCAGGCCTGCGCGGTTGAGCCCGGTCAGCAGGCGCATGATGTCTTCACTGGTCTGGGTATCCAGGGCGCCAGTCGGCTCATCGGCCAGGATCAACTGCGGCTGGTTGACCAGGGCCCGCGCGATCGCCACCCGCTGCTGCTGGCCACCGGACAGCTCGGAGGGCGTGTGGGAATACCGCTCGCCCAGGCCCACCTGCTGCAACGCTGCCATCGCGCGCTGGCGCCGCGCCGCCGCCGCGATGCCGGCATAGACCATCGGCAACTCCACGTTCTCCAGCGCGCTGGTGCGCGGCAACAGGTTGAACTGCTGAAAAACGAACCCGATGCGCCGGTTGCGGATCGATGCCAGCTGATCGGACGACATCGACTCGACCGACTCGCCGGCGAGCTGGTAGTGGCCCGAAGTCGGAAGATCAAGGCAACCAAGAATGTTCATCAGGGTCGACTTGCCAGAACCCGACGCACCCATGATGGCCACGAACTCACCCTCGGCTATGTCCAGCGAAATGCCGGCCAGCGCATGCACGGTCTGGTCGCCCATGGTGTAGACCTTGGTCAGATCGCGCGCCGCGATCAGCATGGAGGGATCCGCCATGGCCGCTCAGAACAGCGGGCGCGGCCCGCTGGCAGGGCCGGTCCGGCCGCTGCCAGCGGCCGGCGCCTGCACCCCGATGATGACGGTTGCGCCCTCGCGCAACTCGGCGGCCGCATTGCCCGGAGTAACCAGCAACTCGGTGCTGCTGCCGTCCGATATGCCCAGGCGCACATTGAACGCCTTCGGTTTGCCGTCGGCGCCCAGCAGGTAGATGCGGCCGCGGGTGGTCGTACGCCCGCCTGCCTCGGCCAGCATGGTGGCGTAACGCGCCTTCTGTTCAGGCTTGAGCATGTCGCCGATCCGTCCGCGCAGATCCGCCATGATCCGGTCCCGTGCCTTGGGCCGCTCTTCGGCTGGCAGGTCGCGCAAGGTCATGAATCGCGGTCTCGCATCGGCGATGACGCCATCGACCTTGGCCGCCTGGTCCGCGCCGAGCTGGAGTTCGGCCACCAGCCGGTTGCGAAAATCCTGCAACGGTCCGCCACCTGACACCGCCGGTGCGACGGGCCCCGGCGCTGCGGCAGCGGTGCTTGCGCCAGCCGAGGCGGATGCCCCACCCTGCGCCATGGGCAAACGGGCACCGGTGCCAGGCGATGCCACGCCAGCGCCCGCTGCCGCTTGCGCCTCGCGATTGACAGCCACGCGGGCCTGCATCAGTTCGTAGCTCGCGCGCTGGTCCGGCGTCAACATGGTGTTGATGTTTTGCTGCATCTCAGCCAGCAATTTGGCTCGCGCCGGCTGCCGTGCCGCCTGCTCCAGCTCGCCCAGCGCGACAAAACGCGGTCGTATCTCCGCCATGATGGCGTCGAGCCTGGCCTGCTGGCTGTCCGTGAGCTGCAGCTCGGCGACCAGCCGTTCGCGCATCGCGGCAAAGCCGCCACCACCATCATTACCGCCACCACCACCACCGGCAGTCTGCGCATGCGCTGCCGACATCCAGGACCAGCCGGCGGCATCGCCACCGACCGTTCCAGATCCCGCCGCGCCGGCGGGCGCGGAAGCGCCGGCAGCAGCCGGCTCGACACCGGCGATCCGGACCCGCATTGCCGCGTTGGGTACCTTGAGCACGTTTTCGCGCTGCTCGGTAATGATGCGCACGTTGGCCGTCATGCCCGGCAACAGCCGGCCGGCGGCGTTGGAGAAGCCGACCACCGCCACGTAGGTCACCACGTTGGCAATGGTCTGCGCTGCCTTGCGCACCTGGCGCACCTCGCCCTCGAAGGTCTGACCCGGAAACGCATCGACCGTGAAGGTGGCGCGCTGACCGGCGCGGATACGACCGACGTCGCTCTCGTCGACACTGGCATCGACCTGCATATCCGACAGGTTCTGCGCGATCACGAACAACTCCGGCGACTGCAGGCTGGCAGCGACCGTCTGGCCTTTCTCGATCGCACGCTTGATCACGATGCCGTTCACCGGCGACGTGATCCGGGTCCGTGCCAGGTCCACCCGGGCCTGCGCCAGCGCCGCCTGGCGCTGTCCGACGTTAGCCGTGGCAGACCTGATCTGGGCCTCGTTCACGCCGACCTGGGCCTGGGTTGCCTTCAGCGCCTCCGACGTCGTGTTGACCAGTGCGCGCGCCCGGTCAGCCTCGCTTTGGGCGATGAATTGCATCTGCACCAGGCTTTGCTTGCGTTCGAAGTCGCGCTGGGCCTCGCTCAGATCGACCTGGGCACGGGCCACCTGCGCCCGGCTGGCAGCGGCCGATGCCTGCGCCATGGCCACCGCAGCCTGCGCCGCCTCGACGTCTGCCTGGGCCGAACGAACCCGGTATTCAAAAGTCTCGGGATCAATTTGGGCGATCAGCTGGCCCGCCCTGACCTCGGTGTTGAAATCCACCAGCAGATCCCGGATCTGTCCCGACACCTGGGTGCCGACCGACACCTGCGTCACCGGGTTGACCGCGCCACTGGCCGACACCGTGGCCTGCAGGGTGCCACGCTCGATGGTCGCGGTGCGGTACTGCACCGCGTCGGCATTGCCGCCTTGTGTCCACCACCATGCTGCGGCCGCGGCCGCGATCAGCAATCCCGGCAATACCAGCCAGCGTGTTTTCTTCATGGTCGAATTTTAGGAACAAGCGCCTGCGTTTGACCGTGTACGGTCATCGGCTATGTAAAGACGGGGCAAAGTCGTTCACGTTGCCCTGCAGCGCTTCACACCCGGGTTTCGTCACTTCGTCGCACTGCTCTGGCCGGCATGCTGACCGGATGGCACATTCGGACCCGTTGCGGCTTGGAAGGTCAACATGCAATTGTCACCATTGATCGCCATTCACATGAGTGCAGCCATCGGCGCGGTCGTGCTGGGGCCGGTCGCCTTGTGGGCGCGCCAGGGCCGCAGCCAGCGGCCGCGCGTGCACCGGGCGTTTGGCTATGCCTGGGTCACGCTGATGCTGGCCACCGCCGTGTCCGCCATGTTCATCCGCGACCGCTCGATGCCCAACATCGCTGGATATACCCCGATCCACCTGCTGGTGCCGACCACGCTGTTCGCGCTGTTCGGCGCATTCTGGCACCTGGCGCACGGCAACATCGACGGGCATCGCCGGGTGATGCAGCAACTGTATCTGGGCGCCTGTGTCGTCGCTGGCGTATTTACGCTGTTGCCCGGCCGCTACTTGGGACAACGGGTGTTCGGCCAATGGTTGGACTTGCTCTGACCCGGCCCGGTCCAAACCCCTGGCCTCGACAAAAAACCGTGAACCCATGAACAAAACCAACCGCATCGCAACTCGGGTCTTCCTGTATTGCGGCGTCGCCCTGGTGCTGGCGACCGCCGCATGTGCCGCCGCCATCGGCTTTGGCGGCCCGCGCGCCATCGACCCACTGGCCAGCATCAATGATCCATTCACGAAAGCCGACTTTTCGGATGTTCCGGTGCCGCAGATGTTCGGCGCGCGCGACGGAACGCAACTGGCCTGGCTGCACTATCGGGCCGTGGGTGGCACGCTGCAGGCCCGCCGTCTCGTGCTGGTGCACGGCTCATCCGCGCGTGCACGATCCATGCATGTGCTGGCACGTTCGTTGGCGCAGGCCGGATTCGACGTGGCAGCGCTGGACATGCGCGGTCATGGCGACTCCGGCCTGCGCGGCCAGGCGACCCATGTGGGTCAACTGGAAGAGGACCTTGCCGATTTCCTGCAGGCGGTACCTTACGACGGTCCCAGCACGCTGGTCGGGTTTTCATCGGGCGGGGGTTTCGCGCTGCGGTTCGCCGGCGGCCCACAGCAAGCGCTGTTCGATCGTTACGTTTTGTTGGCGCCGTACCTGCACCATGCCGCACCGATCAACCGGCCCCATGACGGTGGCTGGGTGTCCGTCGGACTGCCGCGCTATATTGCGCTGACCCTGCTCAACCGC
>JBBRVD010000079.1:0-16644 GCA_038247175.1 Burkholderiales bacterium
GGCGCATCTGCAGGCGTTGGCATGGGCGGAAACGATGGCAGCCTGACCCCTCAGTCTGTATTCATCAGGCTCTTCACCGGTCGGTCCGACATTGTCCAGACCCGAGATTTTTGCCATGCATATCACTGTCAATAACACCCGCATTTATGTCGATATCGAAGGCTCCGGCCTGGTGCCCGACGGCGCCTCGATGCGTCAAAGGCCCACGCTTGTATTGCTGCACGGCGGGCCCGGTTTCGACCACAGCCTGTTCAAGCCGGCGTTCTCGGCGCTGACCGACGTCGCGCAGATCGTCTACCTCGATCATCGCGGCAACGGCCGCAGCAGCCATGGCGACCCGTCGACCTGGAACCTGGCTTGGAGGGGGTGACGACGTGCGCGGTGTGTGCGACGCGCTGGGCATCGCAAAGCCCATCGTCTACGGCGTGTCCTTCGGCGGTTTCGTGGCCCAGTCGTACGTCACCCGGCACTCCGAGCATCCGGGCAAACTGGTGCTGGCCAGCACCGCCGCGCGGGCCGACTGGCCGGCCGTCTTCGACGCATTCGAGCGCATCGGCGGCCCCGAAGCGCGCGACCTGGCGCGCGACTACTGGCTCACGCCCACGCCGCAGCGGCGCGTCGCCTACCGCGCCCAGTGTCATCCGCTGTACTGCACCCGCCCCGAGCGTGACGAGCAGGCGACGGCGCGCGCCATCGTGCACGACCCGGTCAATCTGCACTTTGCCACCGGAGAATTCGCGCAGATGGACTTTCAGGACGTCTTGGCGCGAGTAGCCTGCCCTACGCTGGTGATGGTGGGCGACCGCGACCCGATCACGCCGATCGCCTTCAGCGAAACCATCGTTGGCCACCTGCCGCCGACGCTCACCCGGTTCGAGCGGTTCAGCGACTGCGGGCACGGCATCGTCAACGACGCGCCGCAGCGGCATTTCGCGGTGCTGCGGGATTTCATGCTGTGTTGACGACGGCGCTGCACCGGTTCGCCGGCGCATGCTGCAAGCCCTGGCGCTCGAGCTGCAGAAGTGGACGCAACAGCGGCACGGCCCGACACCTTGACGAGCGGCTTGTCCGATCGCCTCGTAAGCGGCGCGGGCGTGCAACGTCAAGTGCCAGCGCTACGGGCCGGCTGGAACCCGTCGCATTGCAGCATATTCAAACGATCAGACACCGACGCGCACGGCCATCCGGTCAATCGCCAACGACACTGCAGGCAGATCGTTCTCAACAACCAGCCATACCGCTGCAAGTTCGGCGCCGAGATTCATACACGATCACAGTGTGAAAGCCCGAGCCCGACAGTTCCCGCCATGAAATTTCAGGCTCGGATTTCTTGATATCGGCTGATACCCCGGTCGGTGCGGTGTCCAGTGCCACGCATGCGCTACGCCCTTCGCTGACGATGCGCGCGGAGGTATGAAAGATCGCAACCTCTTCAGTGCGCAATACATCCTGCAACGCGGCCAAACGGTCTGACGACTCAGGATGCGGGATATGTCGTTGTTCATGGTGCGCGAGCGTACAGACTGGGGTTGCCCTGATGGTTATCCTTGCAATCGCATGTTGGGCGAGCCGCTCCATGCTTGTGAACGACCGATGAGGTAGTGCGATGAACAAGAACCAGTCGAGGAGGTTGCGTACGGCCAGGAGCCGTCCCTGCGTACGGTTCGTGCCATGGCTTCCGATAACCCGATGGCGAGCGGCGCCGTGATCGATCCAGTCCGGTCCAAGCCCTGGCTTGCCCACTACCCCAAAGGTATCCCTGCGCAGGTCGACCTGGGCGAATACGCTTCGTTGAAGGACCTGCTCACGATCAGTTGCGGGCGTTTTGGCGACCTGCCGGCCTTCGAGTCGATGGGCCAGGCGATGACATACCGGCAACTCGAGGTTGCCAGTCGCTCGTTCGCAGCCTGGCTGCAGACGGTTGCGCAGCTGCAGCGCGGCGACCGCGTGGCCTTGGCCATGCCCAACCTCTTGCAGTACCCGGTGGCGCTGTTCGGCGTCCTGCGAGCCGGCATGGTGGTGGTGAACATCAACCCGCAGTACACCCCGCGCGAATTCGCGCATCAACTCAACGATTCCGGCGCCAAGGCCATTGTCGTGCTCGAGAATTTTGCAGGTACGCTGGCCCAGGTGGTGGGGTCGACACCGGTGCAAACGGTGATCACGACACAAGTGGGTGATCTGCTACCGCCGTTGCGGCGCTGGCTGACCAACGCAGTGGTCAAGCATGTCAAGAAGATGGTTCCGCCCTGGCAGATCGCCGGCGCCCTGCCATTCAACCGCGTGCTGGCGATCGGCAGCCACAACGAACTCATCGACGTGGCACTGGCCCACGGCGATCTGGCCTTCCTGCAGTACACCGGCGGTACCACCGGTGCGCCCAAGGCGGCGATGCTCAGTCATGGCAACATGGTGGCCAACGTGCTGCAGGTGGCAGCCTGGATCGGACGCGACCTGAAAGACGGCGTCGAGATACTGGTGATTCCGTTGCCGCTATACCACGTGTTTGCATTGACCGGCGCCCTCGCATTCTTCAGCAAGGGGACGCGGGCCGTGCTGATCGCCAACCCGCGCGACATGCCGGATTTCTTGAAGACACTCGATCGCGCGCGACCGACAGCAATCATCGGCGTGAGCACGCTGTTTCGGGCGCTGCTCGACGCACCCGGGTTCGCGGCGCTGGACTGGAGCCGGCTGAAGCTGGCGGTCGCCGGCGGCATGGCCGTTCAAAAGGTGGTCGCCCAACGCTGGCAGGACGCCACGGGCATTCCTTTGGTGGAGGGATACGGCATGACCGAGAGCGCGCCGGTGGCGATAGCGAACCCGATCGACATCGTGCATTGGAGCGGCCAGATCGGCATGCCGGTGCCCAGCACCGACGCGACCATCCTGGACGAGGACGACAGACCCGTCGCCGTGGGGGGCCTTGGCGAGATTGCCCTGCGCGGCCCGCAGGTGATGCAAGGCTACTGGCAGCATCCCGAGGACACCGCGGCCGCATTCACCGCCGACGGCTGGTTGCGTACCGGCGACATGGGCGTGATGGACGAACAGGGCCGCTTTCGCATCACCGACCGCAAGAAGGACATGATCGTGGTGTCGGGGTTCAAGGTTTTCCCCAACGAGATCGAGGACGTGCTGGCGCTTCACCCCGGCGTGCTCGAGTCGGCCGCGATCGGCGTCGCCGACGAGCGTACGGGCGAGGCCGTCAAAGTGGTGGTGGTGCGCCGCGATGCGCGGCTGGGCGAAGCCGAACTGTTGGCACATTGCCGCCTGCATCTGACCGGCTACAAGGTCCCGCGCTTCGTCGAATTCCGCAGTGAGGCGCTACCGAAGACGACCATTGGCAAGGTATTGCGGCGCGCGCTTCGGGATGAGGATCAGTCGGCCCCTAACCGGCCGGCATCCGGCACCACGGCCTAGGAGCCTGTCGGGCTGGGGACGTCGAAATTCCGACAGGCTTCCGGGGTAATTCGCGACAAGGTGTCTGACTGTCGGCGTGCGGCGGGTCGCCCTTGGCGACACCCGCACAAACTTTTGTCGACAGGCCTGAATACACCCACTAATCTTGCAGCATCTGTATGATGGTTTTCTTGCGCCCGGGCCACCGTCAAAGCCACATCCGTTCAACTTGCGGGCGAGCGAAGTACCACGATGTCCCAGTTTCCCCACCTTCGTGCCGTGTTGCTGAACTGCTCACTGGCCCATGACGCTCAAAAATCCCACACCCGGCGTCTGCTCGCCCGCGTGGGCGGCGTCATGCGGGCAGAAGGTGTAGCCGTCGAGCTGATCCACATGCTCGACCACCGCGTCGGTTTCGGCATGGTCAAGGACACCACCTCGATCGGTGACCCGCGCGACGACTGGCCGGCCATCCACCAAAAGGTCATGGCGGCCGATATCCTGGTGATCGGCACGCCGATCTGGCTCGGCGTGAAGTCGAGCGTGGCTTCGCTGGCCATCGAGCGCCTCTATGCGTACAGCGGCGACAAGAACCCGCAGGGGCAATACCTGTATTACGGCAAGGTGGCGGGCTGCGTCGTCACCGGCAACGAAGACGGCGTGAAGGCGGTGGCGATGGAGACGCTGTATGCGTTGTCGCACATCGGCTACACGATTCCTCCGCAGGCCGATTGCGGTTGGCTGGGCGGCATCGGGCCTGGCCCGAGTTACGGCGACACGGTCGACGGCTCCGACGTGCCGGCCGGCTACGACAGCGATTTCACGAACACCAACGCAACCATCATGGCGTGGAACCTGATGCACATGGCGCAGATGCTGCGCGACCGCGGCGGCTTCCCGGTCGGTGGGAACGTGGCTTCGAGGTGGCGCGACGCAACTAATGCGGCGGATCAGGATCCGCAGGGGTTCTGAGGCTACGGGCGAATGTGGGTCAGGCTGACCCGGAGTTCCGCCATGGCTAGCGTTCGGGCCGGGCCATCCACCGGCTTCCCTCTGGGTCACGGTGTTTGCCGCCTTTCTCCCTCAACCAGCGGGGCCCGCAAACAGGCTACCACCTGCGTCACCGGTCAGGCCCTGGCTGCAGCCGCGCAATGATGCCCGAGCAAGTCGCCGTGCCCTGTGGCAGCGTCACCATCCACACGAAGCGCCGAGCGGGGTATAACATGGCCCCATGCCACTGCATGAACTGACCTACGCCAGCCTGGCCACACGCGACATGTCGCAGGCAGAGCTGGTTGACCTGCTGGACGCGTCACGCGAGGCGAACCTGCGCCGCGGCATCACCGGGTTGCTGCTGTACCGCCAGCAGGAGTTCATACAATTGCTCGAAGGTGACCGCAGCGCGATCTTCCAGCTTTACGAAACGATCTGCGCCGACCCGCGCAACCGCAACAACTACCTGATGTGGGAAGGCGCGATCGAACAGCGATCGTTCCCCGACTGGTCCATGGCCTTTCTGGTACCGAACGAGCTGGAACTCCAGTCGTGGCCTGGTTACAGCGATTTTTTCGGCACCAGCTACGACGCCATGGCCCACCGCGGCAACGCGTCGACCGGCAAGCGGTTCCTGCTCTGGCACCGCGAGGCGTTTTTGCGGCAGCAGCACCGGGGCACGAATGGCGGCAAGCGCTCGGGGACGTAGCGTCGCGCCTGAACCGCCTGCCAGCAGCTAGCTGGTAGCAGGCAGCTGGTAAGGGCCCCAGGCAGGGGCGACCGACTTTTGGGGAGCGGATCGCTGGCGAATCCGACACAGCGAGCATACGCAGCAGACGGCATGCACCTGTCGAAAGCAAGATCCAGCGGAGATCTCTCCCTCTCACAGTCACCATGAAATTCGAACAAGTAAAGTTCGAACTTCATGGCTTTTCCCCACGCTCATGCGCCTCGCCGTCGAGTCACTGCTGGGGCGAATCGAAACACTTCCTACAAAAGGCTTGCGACATCACGAACGGCTTCTCGCATCCGCATCGCACAGCAGCCCATCCAGACATCGACTCACCCACCCGAAGCCGATCTGCTCCTGCTCCAGACGCAGGCCTTTGCGGAACCGGTTGTCGCGCAAGTCGTCGTAGAGCGCGCGCTCCTCAGTCGTCAGCCGGGGCAGGTCCGCCAGCGACGGCTTGTCCTCGAAGCCCCAGACGGCGGTGTGCTCCAGCAGCGTTTCCCGATCCATCAGGAATGAAACCACGTGGGCGAATTGTCCGCGCAGTTGGTTCAGTATGGCAAAACCATGGGTGTCGATGTCGCCCCAGTAATGCAGCGTGCAGTGGTTCAGCCAGGGGCTGCGCGCCAGGGCATCCCAGCCGTAGCCGGCACCGAAGATCACGATGGCGCCCTTCACGCAAGGGAAGGCCAGGAAATTGATTTCGTTCTCGGTGATGAACACCCGCCGCACAGGAAACCGAAGGCGCCCGAAGCTGTCTGCGTCCAGCGCGATGTCGGGACAGGCTATGCCAGGCAGCAATGCCAGCGCCGGATCGAGCACACGCAAGCGGATACGTGTCGGTTTATCCCGCAGGCCGAAACGGCCCGCAAACTGGCTGGCACCGGTCTTGGCCGGGTCCAGCGCCTCGGCCGGCAGTGCCATGTCCAGCAGTTCGGCCAGCACGCTGCGGTGCCCCTCGATGAACTTGGTATGGATACCGGGCAGATCCACCTGGCGCAGATAGATGGCCGGGCGCGGATGGTCGATGAACCAGCCGACCACCGCCAGCAACTGTGGCCACTGGGCACACAGCTCCAAGGCCTGCAAAGGACGCTTCTCCAGCCACGGCAACAAGGCGGGATGGGCCTGCCGGGTTGCTGACACCAATGCAGCAAAACGTTCCCATTCGCGCCGCTTGCCGATCAAGGCCAGGGCAGCGTCGATGGAATCGACCCAGGCACTGCCCGGCAAGCGTTGTGCGCCTTGAATGCGATGGCGAATGTCCTGCCATTCCAGGCGCAGGTGGATCGAGCCCGACAGCTCGCTCACCCATACCCGCACCGCATCGAAACGATCCGTGATGTCCGCCGACCCCGGTCCCTTGATGACCAGGCGCAACGGGAAACGAGAAGGCCCGCCCAACGCTTCGCGCAACACGTCGCCGCGCTCCCACAGTCGCGTCAGTTGCGCCTTCAGCTCCCGGGTGCCGGTCCAGTTCACAAGGCAAGCTCCCCGCCGGGCGCTGGGGTGCCGAGAAACAGGTGAGCCACGCTGTGGCTCACTGCGCCAGCTCCAGCGAAGGCGGTGCCAGCAAGGCCTTCTGCGCCCGGTAGTCTTCAATGGACAGATTGCGCAGCCTGGACGCGCGCCCACCCTCGTTGTGCACAAAGCCGACGCCGGAGACGAAGGGTTCGATGATGTGGATCTTTTGCAGCGGCGTGACGATGAGCAACTGAAGATTGAGCTGCCGGAACAGCTTCAATCCGTACTGCGCGGACTCGTCGGAGCCACGGCCAAAGGCCTCGTCGATCACCACGAAGCGGAACGAACGCGAGCGTACCGCACCCCATTCCAGACCAAACTGGTAAGCCAGGCTGGCGGCCAATATGGTGTAGGCGAGTTTCTCTTTCTGGCCGCCCGACTTGCCGCCCGAGTCGGAATAATGCTCATGCTCGCTGTTGTCCTCCCGCCAACGCTCGCTGGCAGCGAAAAGGAACCAATTGCGCACATCGGTGACCTTGGCGGTCCAGCGGCGATCCTGTTCGGACAACCCTTCGCGCCCGCGAAAACGGTCGATGATCGCCTTGACCTGCAAGAACTTGGCCTCGGAATACTGGGCATCGTCGGAGCCGGTCACCGCGCCTTCGGTGCATGCGCGCAGCTCTTGCTGGAAGTGGCGGATCTCCGCGTCCGGGCTGTGCTGCGACTCCAGAACGATGTAACGGCCCGGGTTGTAGTCGATCTCGCCCAGAGACTGGTTGATGTGTGTGATGCGCTCGCGGATGGTCTCGCGCTCGCGCGCCAGTTGCGCATTGAAGTTGGCGATCTCGTTGATGGTGTTGACGTTGAGCAGCTCCTTGAACCGGGCCACAAAACGCGGCAGGTCGTCGCGATTGAGCTGGGTCAGCAGGTTCTCGTATTCGAAGGCGGCTTCCAGGCTCGCATCGATTTCAGCCGTCTCCAGTTTGAATGCCTCCCTGAACGAGGACATGGTCTTGATGATCTTTTCGGCCAGGCGCCTGAGCTTGTGGTCTTCGGCGTCGATCCGCGTCTGCAGCCATGTGCGCAGGTCCTGCTCGCGGTTGTCACACGATTCCACCGTCAACTGATGCTCGCCCAGGGCTTGGGCACGCATGGATTCGATGGTGCTGGTCAACGCCTGCGACACGGCGGCACCAGCGACCAGTGCCACGGTTTGCTGGCGAAGTTCCTCGGCGTCCGATCGGCGTTGATCGTTTCTGGCCCGCTTCTCGCGCGCCGTTTGCAGCTCCGCGTCTGTCTGCTTCAGTGCAGTCTGCAGCCCACGCAAGCTCTCGTTCAGCTGCTTGAGTACATCCGATGCCGATTCCAGCCGGACCCGTTCATCCGTCAGCTGCGCGATTTCCGCGGCCACGCTGGCCCAGTCCAATTCCTCGAAGGCGGTGAACTCCTCGAGGCGGGTCAGTGCGTCGAGCCTGCTCGCGAGTGCATCGCGCTCCTTCTGAATGGCGCCGATCCGACTGCCCACGTCGGCCAGCCGGACTTCAAGCTGACGGCGCTTGGCCAGCAGCGCGGCGATCTTGGCGCCATTGCTCCAGCCCAGCACATAGCGGCTGCGGTCATCGATGCGGTGGCGGTCGTCTTTCTCGTGCCGACCACTTGGATCCTTGATCTGCCCGGCGCGGGTAATGGCACGCGTCTCGCGGCGAAACTGCTCCTGCGTCGCGCAGCTGGCCACGTCGAAGCGATGCGCGAGTTCACGCTCCAGCCAGTCGTAGTGGGGCGAATCGGGTTTGATGGCCAGCTTGCGCACCAGGGAGTCCCGGTGCAGATCCGGCAATTCACCGGCCTTGCGCGGCCGCACATGGAAATACACCAGGCGGCCCCGCAGGTGGGCGGCATCCACCCATTCGGCCACGGCCTTGTAATGGGCATCGGGCACCAACAGCGCCAGCCCGAAGCCCCGCAACAGGCGTTCGGCAGCCCCTTCCCAATCGCGCTCGTCGTCGCGCACCTGAACCAGCTCGCCGGCAAAGGGCATGTCATCGGCGTCCAATGCCAACGCCGCGCACAAGGCCGCGCGGATCTGGATCTGCTGGTCATCGATGTTGCTGCGCCGACGCTGCAGGCTGTCGATGTCCCCCGTCAACAGCTCGTGCTCCTGTTTGCCCTGGCGCAGCGTCACACCGTGCTCGGTGAGTGCGTTTTGCAGGTCGGCTTCACGATGGCGGGCGTCGTCTCGCCAAGCCTGGTACTTGCTGCGCTGTGTGATGAAGGTACCGGCATCTGCCGCCGCCGGTTCACCCAACACCGTTGCCAACTCCGCATAGCGCCCGGCCTTGGTCTTGCGCGCACCGCGCAAAAGCTCCTTCCCGCGGATCTCGGCCGCGAGGCGCTCCAGGCGGTCACCCCCGTTGTCGTTGATGGCCTGCTTGAGCTCGTCGGCCTGGCGCGCCTGCTCCTCATGGACATGCGCGAGCCGCCCTGCCTGCGCCTGCAAACGTTGCCATTCCTGCTCCAACAACTCCAACCGCTTGTCGAGCAAGCCCCGCTTGAGACCCGCAAAATGAGCGCGCAGGCTGTCCCGGCAATGGCGCAAATCATCGACTTCGCCCGCCAAAACCTGGTGGCGCGCACAGTCGGCCACCAAAGGGGTGAGAAGGTCGACCTGCTGCTGGGTCTTGAGCACCGCCAGGTGTGCGCGGTTGAGATCGTCGAAGTGGCCGATCAAGGCCTGGATGCGCGGCGTCACCTCGAATGGCTCCAGCATGTGGCTGCGCACGAAATCGGTCAGATTGCCCACCGACTTCATCGACACCGTCTGGTGGAACAGCTCCAGCGCCTGGTCGTTCTCGATGCCAAAGCGCCGGCGAAACCAGGCGGCATACGGCGGAAAGCTGTCGTTCAGCTCGGCTCCCAGCGCCCGCAGCTTCTTGCGCAGCTGGCCGATGTCCGGTCCAAAGTCGGCAAAGTCGGACGCAATCGACAGCGCATGTTCGCTGCCCACGAAAAACCGGGCCGGCTGCGCCTGCGCCTCCTTCATCCAGAACACCTGGGCCAGACTCACTGTCTGGTCATAGCCCGCGTTGTGAAATACGCCCAGGATGACCGCATAACTATTCTGGTCGCGCAGCGCGACCGGCTTGGCCGCGCCGGTGACTTCGTTGCGCTCGGACTTGTAGTGTCCGAGCACGTAGGAGCGCAGCGTGCGCTCCTTGCTGTCTGCGCCCGCCGCCTTGTTGTAGGCAACCCGGTTGGCCGGCACCAGCAAGGTGGTGATTGCGTCCACCAGCGTGGACTTGCCGGAGCCGATGTCGCCCGTGAGCAGGCCGTTCTTGCCACCGAGCTCCAGCGTCCACACCCGGCCGTCGAAGGTGCCCCAGTTGAACACCTCCAGCCGCATCAACCGAAAGCCCGACAGGGTGTCGTCGGCCAGGAAATCCAGACCCAGGGACTGCGGGTCATTCATCGCTCGCTGCCTCCTTGGCAGCTTTCGCGTCGGCTAGTTGTGACTGGTAGCTGGCCAGCCGCGCATCGAACTCCGCCAGCCACTGGGCGTCGACAAAGGCCTTCAGGATACGCCGCACTTCGTAGCTGGCCGGGCCCGCAGTCGTGCCGCCGGCAGGCTTGAGCTTGTGCAGGAAGCCCATCTCGACCACCTTGTTGATCGTGGTCTCGATCTGATCGATCAGCCGGGCTTCGTTGGGGCCATCGGGCATGAACACCCGCACCAGGTCGACGATGTCGTCGCGGCCGAGCACCAGGCGCGTGTCGCCGCTGCCCGCATCGAACTCGGCGAGTTTCTTGCGCAACAACGCCAGCAACAGGCTCACGGGAAACGACAGAGACCGGCGCGCCACCAATCGCGGCAAGCGGGGCGCCGAATCGCCGTCGGCCGGCTCCGGCCGGCTTTTGAGAAAGGCATAACCTTCGGCCTCGTCGAGCACCAGATCGAGGTTTAGCACGGCCATGTAGTCGCGTACCCGCGCCTGCAGGTTCAGCAGCGCGGCCCATTGCAGTTCGTCATCGCCGCGGTACAACACGCCCTTGAGCAAGCCGATGAGCAACACCGACAGGTCGGCAGCCGGGGCCGGCGCCGCGGACCGTGACGCGTCGACTGCCAAAATCTGATCTTCCATCCCCGGCTCCGTCTTGTGATTGGTCATCGTATGAAAATAACCCGAGGCAGTCGTGCGCTGCGGGTGATGGCGTGGCCATCGCTGCTCACCGTGTGCCAATGAACCGACTCAGGCGTGCCCTCGTCCACCACGGTGCTGAAGGTTTCGCTGCCCAGCTGGAGATACGCTACCAGCTCGGCCAGCCCGTGTTGCAAGGGCTGACTGCCCACCAGATCGCGCAAGCTGATCTGAGCCCGATCCTGCAAGGCGTGGCGAATATGGCGGGTCAGGCGCGCCTTGTCCACGACCACCTGGTCGAACAGCACCGACGGGTCGATGTCGTCGTCTCCCGGCTGCAAGACCAGGGCCGCAATGACGGGTTTCAGCGCAGGTGTGAACAAGGGACGCTCCATTGCCAGCTCGATATCGGCCTGGGCCTGGGCCATCTCCATCAAACTGCCGGCCGGCGGCGTCGCGCGCAGGGCCAGCGCCTTGCTCTCGATACCGTGCAGGATGTCCATGATGCGGCGGTTCTCCAACCAGGCCTGGTCATCGAGAAAGCGCCGCAACTGCTGCGACAAGGCCGCCACCGTGCGCTGCGTGTGTTCGCCAGCCTCCATCCAGTCGTAGTGCACACGGCGCGTTCGGGCATCGGGTTGGAGGTCTGCCACGGCAGGCAGCGCGAGCACGCGATCGAGCAAGGCCGTCAACTCCTCCTGCCGCCGGCTGGACAGCAGGAAATCCCAGAACGCACGAAAACTCTTGCCCTGATCGGAATCGGCGATCGCGTCGCGTTCGCCCATGATCTGCTCGAGCAGCGCACCCTTGCCACCCTCCCACATCGCTATACGTTCGCGCACGCGCCGGTCGAGCTGCCGGAAGTTGTGCTCCACCTCGCGGAAGTCGGTGAGCAACTCCCGCGCGCCCTGCGTGAACTGCTGGAAGCGGTCTTTCACCCCGGTGTCGTCCAGCAGCGGCACATCGCCGGACGTCACCCGCGCGATCTCGGCATCGAGCTCATCTCGCTTGCGCTGCAGCTCGGCCAGACGCTTGACCGGATCGGCCTCGCTGCCCTCGCTCATCTGCTTGAGCAGGTCGAACAGGGTCAGCAAGCGCGATTCGGTGCCCACGAACTGCCGCTCCGACAACTGCGCCAGCCAGGCAATGGCCTTTTCGGTGGCGGGTGTCAGGTCGAACTGCGCTTCATCGGTGCCCGGGCGGTAGAACTTGCGCAACCAGCCCTTGTCGGGCGCGGCCCAGTCGTTCAGATAAGCCAGCGCCGGCTTGGGGAAGGCGGCATCGCCTTGGTGCTGTCGCAGCGCGTACAACTCATCTTCCAGCGCCTCGGCCAGATCTGCAGCTGCCATCACGCGCACGTTCGGCACGACAAATACCCGATGCAGGAAACTGGCCACCAGCGCAGCGTGGTCCGAGCGCAGAAGGCGCCATGCAGGGTGATGCGTGCGCAGGGCGTCGAGGGTGGCGAAGTCAAGGGGCATGGGTCAGAGCGCGCATTGTCGCTGTCGAAGCCTCAACTGCCGCGGCGGCAGCTGATGCGAGTAGCAGCCTGCCGCGAACACCCGCATGTGCCTTTGCGCTGGCGGCACTTTCCCTGCCCTTGACTGGTGCTCGATACGTCTTGCTGATGTCACACGCCTGTTCCTTGCGCGAAACGCGTCGGCGCGCTTCGCCAACTCGATTCAATCTCGTTCCCGCGGGTTCGATGTTAACCATCGGACCAGCGGCTGGGAGCCGGGGGTAGGCTGGAGGGTAAGGGTCAGGTGTTCCATTTCCCATCCCATGTAGCATGTGCCGATTCGAAGGAACCCACACGACTTGAACCGCTCTCACAGTCAGTTTGCCCCAGCCACGCCCAAGACATGAACAACGCCCTCCCCCTCGGACCCCTGCTGCTGCCCTATGCGTTGCTGCTGGTCTTTGCCGCCGCCGGTATCAGCCTGCTGGTCGGGCGCCGTGTGGGCCGACGCACTGGCGTCGATGTCGAAAGCACCCTGTGGAACGCGCTGGCGGTCGGCGCGGTGGTGGCGCGGCTCGCCTTCGTTTTCGAATACAAGACGCTGTATTTTTCGTCGCCGCTGAGCATCATCGACATCCGCGACGGCGGCTGGAACGCCACCGCCGGCCTGGCCGGTGCGTGGTTCTATGCGTTCCACCGCTACCAGAAGAGCCCCGCATTGCGCCAGGGGCTGCAACGCGGTCTGCTCGCCGGCACTGCGGTGTTTGCCATGGGCATCGGCTGGCTGGCAATCCAGTCCGGACCCGGGCAGCAGCCCATGCCCGACCTGGAACTGACCGCACTCGACGACCAGTCCCCGGCTGTTCGGCTGGCGGATTTCAGCGGCAAACCCGTTGTCGTCAACCTGTGGGCTACCTGGTGCCCGCCCTGCGTGCGCGAGATGCCGATGTTCCTGGAGGCGCAGCGACAGCATACCGACGTTCATTTCGTGTTTATCAACCAGGGCGAGGATCGTGCTCGGGTCGCGCGCTGGTTGCACGGCCGGCAGTTGTCGCTGGCCAACATGCTGATCGACGACAAGCGCCAGGCCAGCGCGGTTTTCAAGCAGCAGGGTTACCCGACGACGCTGTTCTTCAATGCGCGCGGCGAGATGGTCGCTTCGCGGTTGGGGGAGTTGTCGGCGGCGACGCTGGAGCAGAATCTGGAGCGGGCGCGGCGGTGAACGGGCGCAGCGGTCGATTCCGCGCCCAAGTCGCAGGCAAACACCTCAGGCCGTGCGGGCCTCTTCCAATCCCAGTTCCTGCTTCATCGCGTCGCGCATCACGAACTTCTGAATCTTGCCGGTGATCGTCATCGGGAAGGCGTCGACGAACCTGATGTGGCGCGGCACCTTGTAGTGCGCGATCTGGCCAACGCAGAATGCGCGGATGTCGCTGTCTGTAACGCTGTGGCCGGGCTTGAGAATGATCCAGGCGCACAACTCCTCGCCGTATTTCGCGTCCGGCACACCGATGACCTGCACATCGGAAACGGCCGGATGCCGGTACAGGAACTCCTCAATCTCGCGCGGGTACACGTTTTCGCCGCCACGGATCACCATGTCCTTGATCCGTCCCACGATGTTCACATAACCCTGTGCATCCATCGTGGCCAGGTCGCCGGTGTGCATCCAGCCGTCGGCGTCGATGGCCTCGTGCGTCTTTTGCGCATCGCCCCAATAGCCGTGCATCACCGAGTAGCCTTTGGTGCAGAACTCGCCGGTGACGCCAACGGGCACGGTCTCGCCGCTCACCGCATCAATCACCTTGACCTCCAGGTGTGGCTGCACCCGGCCGACAGTCGACACGCGGATCTCGAGCGGTGTCTCGGTCGTGCTCTGGCAACTCACCGGGCTGGTCTCGGTCATGCCATACGCGATGGTGACCTCGGCCATGTGCATGTCGCTGACCACCTTCTTCATGACCTCGATCGGGCACGGGGAGCCGGCCATGATGCCGGTGCGCAGCGACGACAGGTCGAACTCCGCAAAACGCGGATGCGCCAGCTCGGCAATGAACATGGTGGGCACACCGTGCAGCCCGGTGCATCGCTCGGCCTGGATGGTCTCGAGCACGGTCAGCGGATCGAAGCCGTCGTTCGGGTAGACGATGGTTGCGCCATGGGTCAGGCAGGCCAGGTTGCCCAGCACCATGCCGAAGCAGTGGTACAGCGGCACGGGAACACACAGCCGGTCGTGCTCGGTGAGCTTCATCGCCTCGCCGACGAAGAAGCCGTTGTTCAGGATGTTGCGGTGGGTCAGCGTGGCGCCCTTGGGGAAACCCGTGGTGCCGCTCGTGAACTGGATGTTGATCGGGTCCATGGCCGACAGCGTGGCGCCAACGCGCGTGACGGCTGCATCTTCGGGGTCTCCCGTTGCCAGCAGATCGGCGAACCGGCGCATGCCGGGAACCTCTTGCGTGCCCAGATGCACGACCGTCTTGAGCTCTGGCGCACGGGCGCTCGACAGTGCGCCAATCGTGCTGGTGGCCAGCTCTGGCGCCAGCTCGCGGACGATGCCCAGGTAATCGCTGGTCCTGTAGGCGGTCATGGTGACCAGCATCTTGCAGCCGACCTTGTTCAATGCGTATTCCAGCTCGGTCACGCGGTAGGCCGGGTTGATGTTCACCAGCACGATACCGGCCTTGGCCGTCGCCAGCTGCATCAGCAGCCACTCGGCGCAGTTGTTGGCCCAGATGCCGACCCGATCCCCCTTGGCCAGGCCCGCACGCATCAAGGCACTGGCAAGCCGGTGCGACTCGCGGTTCAGCGCCTCGTAGCTATAGCGCAGATTCTGCTGGCGCGACACCAGGGCCTCGCGCTGCGGAAATCGCTGCACCATCGCCTCGAAGTGGCGACCGATCGGTTGCTCGATCAGTGCCGTGTCGGTGCGACCGATGTCGTGGCTGAGGGTCTTCATGGCAGCTGTCTCCATTCGCTTTGTGGTCGTCCGGCATTCGCCATGCAGTTCGACGCCGGTGCCCAAAGTGGCGCAATGACGCCGGGGCCCGACCCCAACGGGTAGTTCGTTGGATTATCGAGCCGATCGGTGGGTGCCCGTGCAATCGGCGTGACAATGCGATGGGGTCGAAAGAGGCGGCGAACCCGCGCACATCGTCACGTTCGCGAGCGCACTGGCCGCGGATGGGTTGTCGCGCGTCAAAGGATGAATCACTCGAGCCAAATCGAGCGGAGGTCCAGTGCGAAGCTGCCCGCCTGCCGCCCCGCGATGATGAGGCCCACCTGCCGCAGTCGGGCGGGATCGAATGCAGGCGAACCGGGCACCTCGCGGCCACGAAAGGTAGCGCGGAACGCCTGCATCGGCAGACGGATCGCGTGCCACTCGTGTGCGCGTGGCGTGAACTCGGCCTGGTAGCTCGGCGCGTCGAAGGCGTCGTCATTGAACAGGTTCAGCTTGAAGTGCCTTCCGTCGCCCCGGGCGTTGATCACGCAATCGACAGCGCCGTGCAGGCCGAGCGGCCCCGCCTTGCAGCGTACCGAGGCAAAGCCGCCGTTCTGGTCAAGCGAGACATCGCCCTCGAAGACGGCGTGGCCGGCTGGGTCATACCGAAGTCGGCTACGCGAGACGCCACCCATGACACGGTCGTCGATGGCGTGCCAGCCCTGCACAGCGCAGCGGTCGCCGAAATCAAATAGCAGCTTGGCCATCGTGCTGTTGATGTGAGTGATGTTGAAGCGCGGGCCTTCGGATCGTGGAGCCGATCACGTCAGTTTTTTCGTGCCAGTAGCCGCAGTTGAACCAAAAGGGCTGGCACCTCGTTCTTCGCCGCGGCCCGCAATACATCAGCGTCCGCGTCGAAGTGCGCTTGCAGCATGCCGTTACCCATGCCAACGATTGCTTGGCAAGGAATGCCAGGACTGGTGCGTACGCATTTCGCCTGACACCTTGCTTGCTGCCACACACATGATTTCGACCGCCCGCACCAATATAAGCTGCAGCATCCTGTCAACTTACAAGGCGGCAGGCGAACCGCCAGCAACAAAAGCAGCGGCGCGCGTTTTTGCGCTGCGTCGATCATGTGCCGGATGCGAACCCGATCTTCAGTGCGCATACGGGAGTTCGGCCGTGGGAATGACCCCATCACGAAAGTATCGCGTCAAGTACCCTGCTGTTTTCAACTGCGCCCTGTGGCTGCCCATCCGTTGTGACTGTTTAATCTCCATGGTTGCCCACCCCAGCAGACCAGGGACGTACCCTGGGCCAAACTCCATCAGCAGGTCGCCGTCGCTGTCGATGCGGACGGGCCCTTGAGCCGAGACCCAAGAAAGGATAACCGCCAAATGAAGTGCCGTTCGCAAATGCGCGTCAGCGCGGTTGGCTCGATCTCCGAATTGTGGTCCAACCAATCAAATTCCTTTGCGCTTGCACGGCATGTGGGCCAGTCGCTGCGCGGGTATCGTCTTAA
>JBBRVD010000080.1:0-16591 GCA_038247175.1 Burkholderiales bacterium
GGACCTACGGATTAACAGTCCGGTGCTCTACCAACTGAGCTATCGAGGAACAAGCCAGCGAGTATAACAAGACTCCTTAGGCGATTTTGAGGCTCAGTCGAACACCGGCGTGTCAACGCCCAGCACCTTGTGCAGCTTCGTACTGGTGGTCGTGTACTGAAGGTGGATCTTCTTGTCCGGGAACACGAACGGGGCGGCGCCGAAGGCGGCCAAGGCGCATTCGTGAAAGCCGCTGAGGATCAGTTTCTTCTTGCCCGGGTAGACGTTGATGTCGCCCACGGCGAAGATTCCCGGTACGCTGGTCGAGAACTTCTCGGTGTCGACCTTGAGTTGTTTGCGTTCGATGTCCAGGCCCCACTCGGCGATCGGGCCGAGCTTGGGGCTCAGGCCGAAGAACACCAGCAGCGCGTCGAGCGGCACCACGCGGGTCACGGCGTCGCCGCCGGTCACTTTCACACCGGTCATGCGGCCATGTTTTTCTTCCACGCCGGTGATCTGGCCCACGATGAATTGCATCTCGTAGGCATCGCACAATTGGCGCATCTTGGCCACGCTGGCCGGCGCCGCCTTGAAGCCGTCGCGGCGGTGGATCAGAATCACGCTTTCGGCCTTGTTCGGGCCTTCGGCAACAAAGTTCAGCGCCCAGTCCAGCGCCGAGTCGCCGCCGCCGACGACAACCAGGTTCTTGCCAGAGAACTGAGCAGGGCTCTTGACCCGGTAATGCAGTTGTGTGTCCTGGTACTTCTCCAGGCCTTCGACCTTGAGCAGGCGCGGCTGGAAGGCACCCACCCCAGCGGCGATGAAGAGAGTCTTGGTGAGAAAGGCCGTGCCCTTGGACGTCTGCACGAAAAAACGCCCGTCTTCCTGTTTCTCGACCACGGTCACTTCCTGGCCAAAGTGAAAGACGGCGCCGAAGGGCTCAATCTGCTTGAGGAGCGAATCGGTCAGTTCCTGGCCAGTGCACACCGGCACGGCGGGAATGTCGTAGATCGGCTTGTCGGGATACAACTCAACGCACTGCCCGCCTGGGTAAGCGAGCGAGTCGATGACATGCGCCTTGATCTCCAGCAGGCCGAGTTCGAACACCTGGAACAGGCCGACCGGGCCGGCGCCGACGATGACGGCATCGGTCTCGATCGCTCCCTCCGTGTTGTGGCTGGGAGAGCCTTCATGGGCGAGGGCCGTATCGATCACTTCTTGGTTCAGATGAGGTTCCATGATTTCGTCTTCATTTCGCTGCCGATGGTAAAACAGGGCTGCGGGTCAGGTGCAACGAACTTGCGCGTGTTGCCTTGTGGTGTCAGCGCACCATCAGGCCGAGCTTGTCCGTCTTGTCCTTCCATTCGTCCGCGTCGGGCAGCGGTCCCTTGCGTTTGGTGATGCTTTTCCAGGTCGGCAACTTGGCCAACTCGGCATTGAGTGCCGTCATGTGCTGTTGGTCGGCAGGCACGTCTTCCTCGGCGTAGATCGCGTTCACCGGGCACTCCGGGATACACACGGCGCAGTCTATGCACTCGTCCGGATCGATGGTGAGGAAGTTGGGGCCTTCGCGGAAGCAGTCGACAGGACATACATCGACGCAGTCGGTGTATTTGCACTTGATGCAGGCTTCGGTGACGGTATGAGTCATTTTTCTGAAAAAGTGTCGGTTGAATCGGAACTGCTGGATTTTATGGGCTTTCGCCAACCATCCCCCACGGGTGGCCTTACCAGCCTCACAGTAGATCGCAGTCGGTCAATGCAGCAGGGCTTCTTGCGCAGCCTTGTGGGAGGCGGCACCCAGATCGGCGCGCCGCCCGCCAGCGGGATGTCCGCCGCAAAGACGTGGCTCTGCAGCGCCCGCGTGAAGCTGTCGAAGGCCCGTAGAGCATTTTCGGATGTCTGCAAACCGGCGTACCAAGGTAGCTGGGTCGCATGGGCCGGCATCATCGCCTCATGGGGGCTGCCAGCGGTGCTGCTAATGGTGCCGGCAATGGCGCTGCGGACGGTGGTGAAGATGTTGCAAGGGTTGCGCTCATGGCTTGCGGCGGGCGGTCGAGAATCAACGATGCGCCGCGTCGATCGTGACGTCTTGTGAGCATTGGACCGACGGGCCGTCAACACATTGCGCCCGTTCGCCGCTGCCACCACGCGAAACCTTGGCCAGCGGGTCCTGCAGCACACTGCGGCCGGCAAGCAGCGAGCGGCCGATCAGCGTGCCATTGCCGTCGTCGGCCGCGCCACCAGTGATAAAGCCTGGCGCCGGGGTGAGGTCCTGGTTCGCGGCTTGCGCAGAGGCTTTTTCAGACGCCGCAGCAGGGCGATTGTTCGTCATGTCCTGCGCCGTCGGCGCATCCATCAGTTCCATCAGCAGGTCCATCGGAAGGCCTCCTCTTTCTTGCGGTTGTTGCAGCAATGCGGGCGCAGGGCCCCGTTGTGCGTCATGTCTGTGCCCTGGCGAATAGCGGCTCGGTGGTGACCGTATCGCCCTGGTAGAACGCCGGAAAACGCGCAAACTGCCGCCCGATCACGGCTGCGTCGGTCGCGTGCCGCAACACGGCGCTGTCAAAGCCGCAGCGCTGCAGTTGCACCAGCTGGTCCACCAGAATGTCGCCGGTGGCGCGAATCTCGCCGGTGAAGCCGAGTCGGCGGCGCAGCAGGAAAGCCTGGCTGTAGGCGCGCCCGTCGGTGAATTTCGGGAAGTGCAGGTCGATGCGGGTGACGCCTTCCAGCGCCAGTTCCCGCGGATCGGCGGTGTTGTCGATGCGCAGGGTTTGCTGGTCGCCCTCGGCGGGGTCGACATGCGCATCGGCGGGGATGAATTGGATCATGGTGTTCATGGTCAGGCAGTTTCCAGTGGGCGAGTGCCATGGCCCTTGCCGGTACTCACGCGCACATCGTTGGCGGCGAGCTTGAACGGCTCGATACCGACCCGGCGCACGGTGTCGATGAAGGTCTCCTGCTGGCCGCTGTCGCACAAGGCGCGCTGCACCCGGTAGGTGTCCAGGAGGGCCTCGATCACGTCGGGCATCTCGGCGGCGGCGAATGACGGGCCTATCACCTTGCCTGGCGTGGCTGTGCCCGACAGCGTGGAGCCGTCCGAGCCGCCCAGCGTCACCTGGTACCACTCTTGACCGTCCTTGTCCACGCCCAGGATGCCGATATGGCCGCTGTGGTGGTGGCCGCAGGAGTTGATACAGCCGCTGATATGCAGGTCGATCTCGCCCAGGTCGTGCAGTTCGTCCATGTCCTGGTACCGCGCGGTGATCGCCTCGGCGATCGGCAGGGATCGCGCGTTCGCCAGCGAGCAGAAGTCGCCTCCGGGGCAGGCGATCATGTCGGTCAGCAATCGGATATTCGAGCGTGCCCAGCCGGCCTTGCGGGCCGCTTGCCACAACGCTGGCAAAGCGTCCGCCTGCACCCAGGGCAGCACCAGGTTCTGGTCATGCGTCACCCGTGCTTCGCCGGCGCTGAAGCGCTCTGCCAGGTCGGCAGCCACCTCAAGCTGGTCGGCTGTGGCGTCGCCGGGCGCAAAACCCAGCCGCTTGAACGACAGCGTCACCGCACGCAGCGACTGGTTCTTGTGGTCGGCCACATTCTGTTGCAGCCAGCGCCGGTATTCGAGGCTCTCGCGCTCGCTGTGCGCGATCGCCGCAGTGACGGCGCTGTCGGTTGAGGCCTGTGCCAGCGCAGGTGCGACGAAGGACGCGGCGACCCGGTTGAACTCGGCCTGGCTGATGGTGTGGGGCGCACCGTCGACTTCGACGATCTGGCGGTATTCTTCCTCGACCTCGCGCGTGAATCGCTCACCTTCGGCCTTGACCAGGATCTTGATGCGAGCCTTGTACAGGTTGTCGCGCCGGCCCCAGCGGTTATAGACCCGAACCACCGCCTCCAGGTAATTCAGCACCTGGTTCCAGGGCAGGAATGCGCGGATGGTGCTGGCAATCACCGGAGTGCGCCCCATGCCGCCACCCACCAGCACCTTGAAGCCGATGGCGCCGCTATCGTCCTGCAGCAGTTGCAGGCCCACGTCGTGCCAGGCGGTTGCGGCCCGGTCCTCGCGGGCGCCGGTCACGGCAATCTTGAATTTGCGCGGCAGGAAGGCGAACTCGGGATGCAGCGTGCTCCATTGGCGAAGGATTTCGCAATAGGGTCGCGGGTCCTCGATCTCGTCCACGGCAATACCGGCGCGTTCGTCGCTGGTGATGTTGCGGATGCAGTTGCCGCTGGTCTGGATACCGTGCATGTCGACGCTGGCCAGCAAATCCATTACATCGGCGCTGCGCGCAAGCGGGATCCAGTTGAACTGCAGGTTCTGGCGCGTTGTGAAGTGGGCATAACCGCTGGGCAGCGACTGCAGGTCGCTCAGGCCGGGATTCGCGGTGTCCAGGTCGTTTTCGTCCTTGCGGTCATACTCGCGGGCGATCCGGGCCAGCACGCGCAACTGCGGGCTGGACAACTCGCCATACGGCACCGCGACGCGCAGCATCGGCGCAAAACGCTGGAGGTACCAACCGTTTTGGAGCCGCAGCGGCTTGAAGTCGTCGCCGGACAGCTCACCGGCCTGGTGGCGCTGCAACTGGTCGCGGTATTGCGCGGCACGGCTGTGCACGAACTGGCGGTCGAAGTCGGTGTATTGGTACATGGTCGGTGTCGTTCGAAATCAGTGAAAGCGCGGGTCGTGGATTGCGGGTGTCACCAGGCGATCAGCTTGAGGCTGGCCCCGGCCAGCGGCAGCGGCAGCGGCGAGTGCAACTGGCGCTCGGAGTTGCCCTGCATCAGGTGCGAGCCGATCCAGATGGCCGGCAACGCGCCGGCAACAATGAACGCGATGTCATGCATAGGCAGCCACTGTAGGTAGTGCTGCTTATATTCCAAACTACATTTACGTGATGTTGTTATGCATAAATTGGAATATGCGTAACTGGCTGCGCACGCTCGCGCAGCGCGTCTCACGCCGTGCCATCGGTCAGGACTGTGGCAACCAGTCACCCATCATGATTTCCTCGAACAAGGCGACGCAGCCCGGCGCGTCGACCTGCAGGCAGACCTGGGCGCGCGGTCGGTTTTTTTCCCAGCCTGGGTGCGGATAGTCGAGGAAGTCCCGCTGGTTCATGATGGTCTGGCCCTGGGCCAGGCCGTCGGTGGCAACCCGCACCGACTTGACACTGGTGGTGAACAGGTCGGGTTGCACGAGATAGACGAAGGCCAGCAGGTCGTGCGCGAAACAACCTGGCGTGCGGGCGATGTGCTGGTACAGGCCACTGTAGAAGCGGGCGTAGAACTCCACCGCCTGGAGCAAGGTGTCGGTGGCGACATGGCGCTGCTTGTTGGCGATGCGCTGGAACTGCTCGAGCGTGGTCACGACCCGGTGCGTCACGTCCAGCCCGACCATGGTCAGTTTCCAGCCGGCGGTGAATACGCGGTCGGCCGCGTGCGGGTCGTTCCAGATATTGGCTTCCGCGACCGGCGATACATTGCCCGGCTCGGCGATTGTGCCGCCCATGACGATGACTTCGCGCAGCAGCAGCGGCAGCTTGGGTTCGATCATCAGCGCCAGGCTCAGGTTGCCCAGCGGGCCGACCGCCACCAGCGTAATCTCGCCCGGATGCGCACGCGCCAGATCGACGATGAACTGTGCCGACGAACGTGCATCGAGTTGGCGCTTGACCGGCTGGCGCGCACCGAGGTTGCCCAGGCCATCGGCGCCGTGGATATGGGCTGGAGGTGCCTCACCGGGTTTGCCCCAGGGAACCGCCACACCCCGGGTCACAGGAGCCTGGCAGCCGGCGATTTCGGTCAGGTACAACGCATTGGTGGCAGCCTGCTCGACGCTTACGTTGCCGAACGTGGTGGTAATGCCCACCAGGTCGATGTCCGGATGTGCGAGCGCGAAATAAAGTGCCATCGCGTCATCGACGCCAGGGTCGGTGTCGTAGATCACCTTGGTCTTGTGGTTTGCGGGCATGCGGTTGAATGGTGGGTTGGTGGACCAGGTCTTTTGTGCGTCCGCGACCAGGTTGGGTGTCAGTCAGCCAGGCCGCAGTAAGCGCGCAACTCGCCCATCAAGGCATCGTCTGCCGGTGCATGTGCAGCCAGCCAGCGGGTCACCGCGGCCTGGTCGGGGATGCTCGACTGGGCCCCTGGGCGCATGCAGGCCAGGGCCGAGGCGGCGCTGGCCGATCGAAGCGCATCGGCCAGTGGCACGCCCTGATCGAGCGCCGCCACCAGCACACCGCAGAAGGTGTCGCCGGCGCCGGTGGTGTCGACCGGCTCGATCGTGAACGCGGGTTGCAACAGGTGCTGCGTGCCAGCGCGCGCGCAGCAACCGCGTGCGCCCAGCGTGACAACCACCAGCGGCACCTGCTGCAGCCCCGCCAGCCCGTCGCACACCGTGCCTCGCTCGCCGGTGATGCTGGCCAGTTCGCCCTCGTTGACGATCAGAACGTCCACCAGCGCCAGCAGCTCGGCATTGAGGGGCTGCGCCGGCGCGGCATTGAGCACCACCCTCACGCCTGCCGCGCGTGCAGCCTGTGCATAGGCCGTGACCGTTGGCAGCGGCGTCTCCAGTTGCATCAGAAGGTGGCCGAACCCGTCCAGTGGCGGCAGGTGTTGCGGCGCCAGTGTGTGGTTGGCACCGGGCGCCACGGTGATGGCGTTTTCGGCGTCGTCGGAGACGCAGATGAACGCGGTGCCGGTGGCCTGGTCGGCGCTGCGCACGATATGGGTCTGTACACCGGCTCCGTGCAGCGACTGTTCCAGCAGCTGCGCAGAGGTGTCCGCGCCCAGAGCCAGCAGCATATGGGTGGTGGCGCCGCCGGCGCGGGCAGCTGCGACGGCCTGATTGGCGCCTTTGCCGCCTGGGTGTGTCGCCAACGAATGGCCGAGCACGGTTTCACCCGGGGCCGGGATATGCCCGGCGCGCACGACGAAGTCGAGATTGGCTGATCCGGCGACGAGAATCATGGTTAAATCCATTGTTTCGGTGAGGGGTCGCGCGGGCGGGCCTTACGGGTCCTGAGGTAAGCGCTGGATTCGACGGTCAAGACCGCAACAGAATTATGGGCTACAAACCGCGCGTCACGCCGGTTGGGGCCGATGTCGCAACCGACCGAACGCGGTCGCCCCGGGCCGACAAACGAGGATCACAGGCAACCATGGGTAGTACGGTTTTCGTCAAAGTGGTAGGTTTCCGGGACGCGGAACGCCATGCGCTCAACACCGTGTTCCGGGTCTCGGCCGAACAACCCACCTGCTACGCCTTGTGGACGCCGGAAGCGCCGGTCATGCCGCATATCGCGCTGATCGATGTCGAGAGTTACGAGGCCGGCACGGCGCTGGAGTCGCCGGGGCTCAATCGCAACCTCAAGCTGATCTGTGTCGGCCAAGGTGCTCCGCAACGAGCTTGGCGGGTGTTTACCAGGCCCATCAACTGGTCGGCCATTCTGCATTGCATGGACCAGTTGTTTGCCAAGGTCGGTGTAGACATCGATCTAGACCCCGACGGACAGGCCACGACGATGATCCCGCCGGGCGTGCGCCAGACACTGGTCATCGATCCCACGCGTGACGACCGCCTGTATCTGCGCGCCAGGCTGGCGCTGGCCGGCCTGATCGACCTCGACGAAGCCGATTCCGTACCCCAGGCGCAGATGAAGCTGCGCGACCGCCACTTCGACATTGTGGTCGTCAATGTCGATATGCTGGAAGACCCTTGGTCGCTGGTGGAGCGGTTGGTCTCGTCCAACCCGCCGGTTGGCAGTGTGGTGGTGACGACCGCCAACCGGTCCTGGGCCATGCACGAACGCGCGGAGCAGGCGGGTTGCCGCGCATTGCTCGACAAACCTTTTGATCCTGGTCATCTGTACCGGGTGTTCCAGATGGTCTAGGAGCCTGTCGGGCTTTGGGCGCGTCCATGCGCCCGGACGCGCTGTGCGTCGATGCATTTGTGCAATCCGGTGTCGACAGGCAGGGGTTCGCCGCCCATCTGAGCCGCAATCAGCTCCCCGCACAAGGCGGCATGGGTTAGCGCTCTAGAGCCCATGGCGGTGCTGAGCCACAGGCCCGGCAGTGGCATGTTGCCTGCCGGGGTGGGCCAGGCGCCGACGACGGGCAGGCGGTCGCCAAGCGTCCAGCGGGTGCCGCGCCAGGCCTGCACTGTATCGCTGGAAAAAGCCGGGGATACTGCGGCTGCCGCGTGCGGCAGCAACTGTGCGAGCCGTGCCAGATTTTGCGCATGCGCCTGCGCGGTAGACAGTTGCGCTTCGCCCAGCGGTTCGTAGCTTGCCCCGGCAAACCAGGCCGCTGCGCCGTCCCACGGCACGTGGGGCGTCACACTGCCGGCACCGTTGACCGGGAAGGGCGGGAAAAACCGGGCATCCTGCGGCGTGTGCCAGGCCCAGGAGACCTGACCTTGGACCGGTGTCATGGCCAGTGGCGATACCGGCACGGTTTGCCGGGCCGCCGTCAGGGCCAGCTGCAACAGCACCGCACTGCCACCGGCGCAGGCTATCACGAGTTGCGGCGCCTCGGCCAGCGCACGGCCATGCGGGCCGAGCAGGTGCCACAGTCCGCCGTCCAGCATGATGGACTGCACCGGGCTGCCGCCCAGGAAGCACACGCCGGGCTGGTCCAACCAGGCCCGGACCAGCCGTTGCGGCTTGATCCAGCCGGCTGCCGCGTGCCACAGCGCCCGATCCGTTTGGGCCAGTGACCCTAGTAGCTTGCGGCGCGCCAGTGGTGCGGAGTGGACCGTGGCCGCCCAGGCTGACCCGTGCACGGGCCAATCAGCCGGCAATGCGTCCGCCGCGGCGTCGACTTGGGCGATGCCGGACCAGGCCCAGTCCTGGCCGTGCGTCAGCAGACGTTGTGCTGCTTGCAGTGTTGCGCGTATGCCGGCACGCGACAACCGCGAGCGGATGCCGTCGTCGCGCGAGACCTGCGGCGCAAAAAGTCCTACTGGCAAGCCCGAAGCGCCGGTGGCTCGATCCGCCGACGCATCGAGTACCGTGACCTGCCAGCCCCGCAGCGACAAAGCGCCTGCCACCGCAGCGCCCGCCAGTCCAGCGCCGACAACGACGCAGTGCGAGACGCTCGCCGGCGCCTGAGCCCAGCGTGCGCGTGTCGCCTTGATCTGCCAAGTGGGTTGGTATTGAACGCTCCACAGGCCGGTCGGTGCAGCTTTTGTGGACACTGCCGCGCATGCCACCCAGCCTGCTGCCGACACAGCCTGCGCGTCCAGGCCTGAGCAGGGCAACACGGCCAGCGTGCTGCCGCGCCGGCACAGTCGCGCGAGCGCCTTGATGGCCCATGCGTCCCATTGTTGCGCGCCTGCGCCAGGTGCCGCGGCCAGGTCGGGCTCGGACACCGGACCGATCACCATGCTGTCGGCGAGAAACCGTTGTTCCCGCAGTAGAGCCATCTTCGGGCCGATACACAGCGTCAGCTGCAGTTGCCCGCCGTGCAGCACCAGCCGGTGGAATCCGGGTAGCAGTCCGAACCATTGCGAATCGAGTTCGGCTGCCAATGCCGCGGCGTCGGGCTGTGCCTGCAGCATCGCAAGCAATCGATCGCGGGCTGGGGCGCCGTCGGCAAACGCCACCACATGCAGCATCCGGCAGGCATGCGGGTCCCGCGTCCAAGCCCGCCACAACTGCACCAGCCGCTCGCCGTCACCGAAATCGGTGTCGAGCACGTGCCAGGCGGCTTGGCCGTGCCAGGCCTGCGGCAGACCCAGGACCTCAATCCACGCTGGCGGCGTCGACGCAGCGGGCATGCGTCGGTCCTGCAACGCGACTCAGTTGGCGGGCGGAACGTAGCCCTGCGCGGCGTCGGCACCGTCGCCGAAGAAGTGCGCTTCCATCTGGCGTGCCAGGTATTGCCGCGCGCGTGCGTCGGCAAGGTTCAACCGGTTCTCGTTGACCAGCATGGTCTGGTGCTTGAGCCAGGCTGCCCAGGCCTCCTTGCTGACACCTGCCCACAGGCGCTTGCCCAGTTCGCCGGGATACGGAGGATAGTCCAGGCCTTCTGCCTCCTTGCCCAGCTTGATACATTGAACCATTCGTGCCATGGAATACTCCCTCTGTCGCAACATTCGCCAAAGATTCAAATTGTCGCCGCTTTTGCATGTCCCCCGATCCGGGCCTGCCGGGTGACAGATGGTGATGTTCATGGAGGAGCCATGTCGGGTTTATTGAGTGTGCGCCAGACGCTGATGCTGGTCTGTCTGGGTTCGATCGGGCTGTTGGCCTATGGCCTGTATCTGCAGCACGGCGTGGGGCTGGAGCCGTGCCCGATGTGTATCGTGCAGCGGTATGCGTTGGTGCTGGTGGCGCTGCTGGCGGGCCTGACGGCTCTGGGTAAAGGTCGTGCCGTGCACCTGGGCGGCAATGCGCTGATGTTGCTGGCAACCGGTTTCGGGGCCTTCGTCGCCGCGCGCCAGAGCTGGCTGCAGTGGTATCCGCCCGAGGTGTCGTCCTGCGGGCGCGACTTCTACGGCATGATCGAAACCTTCCCTCTTCGACGGGCGATTCCGATGATCTTCAAGGGCAGCGGAGACTGCACCGAGATCGATTGGACCTTCCTCGGTGGATCCATCGCCAACTGGTCGTTCCTGTGTTTTGTTGCGATCGCAATCGTGGCGGTCCTGCTGATTGCGCGCTTGTCGCGCAGCGCCGAATCGGCCTGACCTTGCGGCGCATCACGCCGCCCGCAGCCGCGCGGCCTGTGCGCATTTGTCGCGCAGTCGCCGTCGAAAGACAGGGAGAGCGGATTTTCTGCTGCTGGTCGGCTGGTCGGCACCATCCATGCGCCGGCGTTGCACAAAATTCCAGTCGGTTTCCGAATCTACGACCCGTTCCGTTCCCTTGCCTTGCCTTGCCGACGCAGGCATCGCGCGCCCGGCACCTCACCGGGCACCCTGCGCGAGAAGCCTCATCACGACGGTGGAAGCGCGTTGACCATCCGTGCGGGCCACCGTAGTATCGTTTTGCCGGACAGCAACAGGGATGCATGGCGACAAGCCTCTTTGAAAGGGCGGCAACATGGGAGGAGCGGCGACAGCGGCTGCAGCGGCTGCAGTGGATGCCAACGCGGCGAGGGCGGCGGGTGTCTTTGGCATGGGGGCGGGGCAGGCGCCTGCCAGCGCGTCCTGCGATGGCGGACTGCTGGCCTTGTGCGCCATTGCCCGCCTGCACCAGGTGGCGGCCGACCCCGCCAGCCTGGCGCATCAGCTCGGGCTGGCGCCCAGCCAACCGGTCCGGGTTGATGACCTGCTGCGCGCGTCCCGCCACCTCGGTCTGCGGGCGCGGCTGATCCGCACCAGCGCCAAACGGCTGGCGCGCACACCGCTGCCGGCACTGGCCGTGATGAGCGCTGCAGATAGGCATGGCACTGGTGCGGCCCGCAGCGACATCTGCGTCCTGGCCCAGTGCGATGGCAGCCGGGTTCTGGTGACAACGCCGCGTTCGGCTTCCCGTGACCTTCCCGGTGCGGGCGCCGAAGCGGTTGGTGCCGGCCCGCATATCGAGCTGCTGGAGCATTTCGCGGCACGCTGGAGCGGCCAGCTGATCCTGGTCACCAGCCGCGCCCACCTGGCCGGGGAACCGGCGCGATTCGACTTCTCCTGGTTCATTCCGGCCTTGGTGAAGTATCGCCATCTGCTGGGCGAAGTGTTGCTGGTGTCGTTCGTGTTGCAGTTGTTCGCGCTGGTCAGCCCGTTGTTTTTCCAGGTCGTGATGGACAAGGTGCTGGTGCACAAGGCGCTGACCACGCTCGACGTGCTGGTGACCGGCCTGGTGATCGTGGTCGTGTTCGAAAGCGTGCTCAGCGCGGTGCGCAACTATGTGTTCAGCCACACCACCAGTCGCATCGACGTCGAGCTCGGCGCGCGCTTGTTCCGCCATCTGGTGGCCTTGCCGCTGGCCTACTTTCAGGCGCGGCGGGTCGGCGACTCGGTGGCCCGGGTGCGCGAACTCGAGAACATTCGCGCTTTCCTCACCGGCAACGCCTTGACCGTGCTGCTGGACCTGTTCTTTTCGCTGGTGTTTCTGGCCGTGATGGCGCTCTACAGCATGCCGCTGACACTGATCGTGCTGGCCAGCCTGCCGCTGTACGCGGCACTGAGCCTGCTGGTGTCACCCGTGTTGCGGCGCCGGCTCGACACGCAATTTGCCCGCGGAGCCGAGAACCAGGCGATGCTGGTGGAAACCGTCACCGGCATCCAGGCGGTGAAGGCTGCGGCGCTGGAGCCGGTTTTCGCCCGGCGTTGGGACAACCAGCTGGCGGCCTATGTGCAGGCCAGCTTTCGGACCCGCACGCTGGCCAGTCTTGCGCACGAAGGCGTGGGCCTGATCGGCAAGCTGGTCCAGGCGGCAACCTTGTGGTTTGGCGCTCACCTGGTGATGACCAATGCCTTGACCGTTGGACAGTTCGTGGCATTCACGATGTTCGCGCAGCGGGTGGCACAGCCGATCATGCGCATGGCCCAGTTGTGGACAGACTTCCAGCAGGCCGGCGTATCGGTCGCGCGCCTGGGCGACATTCTCGACACCCGCACCGAACTGGCCGGTGCCAGCGCCGTGCAGCTGCCTTCAATCAAGGGTCGCATCACGCTGGACCAGGTGCGGTTCCGTTACCGGCCTGACGGTCCGCATGTGCTCCAGGGTATCGACCTCGACATTCTTGCGGGACAGGTGGTCGGCATCGTCGGGCGTTCCGGGTCGGGCAAAAGCACCTTGACCCGGCTGGTGCAACGCCTGCATGTGCCCGATGCCGGGCGGGTCATGGTGGACGGTGCCGACATCAGCCTGGCCGATGCAGCCCAGCTGCGCCGCCAGATCGGTGTGGTGTTGCAGGAAAACCAGTTGTTCAACTGCAGCATTCGGGAGAATATCGCCATTGCCGATCCAGCCGCGCCGCTCGAGCTGGTGATCGCAGCGGCGCGACTGGCCGGCGCGCACGACTTCATCGGCGCACTGCCGCAGGCATACGACACGCTGGTGGGGGAACAAGGCAGCAACCTGAGCGGAGGTCAGCGCCAGCGTATCGCCATCGCGCGGGCCTTGTTCACGCAACCGCGCATCCTGATCCTGGATGAGGCCACCAGTGCCCTGGATTACGAGAGCGAAGCCGAGATCCAGCGCAACATGGCGCAGATCTGCCGCGGGCGAACGGTTCTTGTCATCGCGCACCGGCTCAGTTCCGTGCGGCGTGCGCACCGTATCGTGGTGTTGGAGCAGGGCAGTATCGTGGAGTCGGGCAGCCATGCCGAATTGCTGCAACGGCCCGGCGGCTTGTATGCCCATCTGTGGTCGCTGCAGGCTGGCCAAGGCAGTGACGTTGGGCATGGCGGAGGCCGACCATGATCCGCTGGGCGGGCACACCTGCGGCGGCGCGCCCGGGCGCCAGGACGCCGTTGACAGGCCGTCATGCAGCCGTGCTCGGCAGGGCCTGGCGCCACCGCCGGCAGGCTGAAGCGGCGCCGCGTACCGCAGACGAACAGGCTTTCCTGCCGGCAGCCCTCAGCCTGCAGGAGACGCCGGTGCATCCGGCACCACGGCGCACGGCCTGGTTGCTGATGGCCTTGTTTGCGCTTGCGCTGGCGTGGGCCTGCATCGGCAAGGTCGATATCGTGGCGGTGGCTCCCGGGCGCATCATCGTGGGCGAGCGAAGCAAGATCGTCCAGCCGCTCGAACGCAGCATCGTCAAGCAGGTGCTGGTACGTGATGGCGACCGGGTGACGGCGGGCCAGGCGCTGGTCGAACTCGACCCGACCCGTGCAATGGCGGACACGGCGGTTATCCAGGCTCAGGTGATATCGGCGGCGGCAGAGGCGCTGCGGGCCAGGCTGTTGCAGGAAACGCTGGACGATATCCGGCTGCTGGCGCCGGTATGGCCGGCCCTGTCGGCTACGCGAGTCCTTTCGCGCTCCGGGGCCGCAATCGCCGCGGATATTGGAGTTGCCATGCGCGATCTGCGCCAGTTCCCGTTCCCGCTTGCCGAGCGTCAGGCCGCCATGGCTCAGATGGAAGCGGAATGGCGCGACATCGCGGCCCGACTGAACCGGTTTGCGGCAGAAAGCCGCCGTCGCCAGGCCGAGGTCTCCACGGTCGCAGAGTCCGTTGCGAAGCTGCAGGTCACCCTGCCGCTGGCGCGCCAGCGTGAAGATGATTTCAAGGCGCTGGCCGCGCAGGGTTTTGTCGCCAGCCACGCGGGCCAGGACCGCACCCGCGAGCGGATCGAACTCGAACGCGACCTGGACACCCAGCGTGCCCGGCTGCTGGAGACGATGGCTGGATCAGACGAGAGCGACAGCGCCCGAGCCGCCTACCTTGCCGAGACCCGCCGCGCGCTGGCTCAACGCGAGGCCCAGGCCCGGCTGCAGTACCAGCTGGCCACCCAGGAACGCGCGAAGGCAGTGCAACGCGAGCGTCAGACGGTGCTGACGGCGCCCGTCTCGGGCGTCGTGCAGCAACTGGCGGTCCACACGATCGGCGGAGTCGTCACCGAGGCGCAGTCGCTGATGGTGATCGTGCCCGACGATGCGCCTGGAGCGCCGGTTGTGGCCGAGGTGGCGCTCGACAACAAGGACATCGGCTACGTCCGGGCCGGTCAGGCGGCCGAGGTGAAGCTGGAGACCTTTCTGTTCACGCGATACGGCACGGTGCCGGCAACGGTGCAGCGTGTGACCGCGGACGCAGTCACCGACGAGACACGTGGCGCGATTTTTCCGGCCCGACTGCTGCTGGCGAGCAACGCCATTGACGTCGATGGCCGACAGATGCGTATCGGGCCCGGCATGAACATCACGGCCGAGATCAAGACCGGACAGCGGCGCTTGATCGAGTTCTTGCTCAGTCCTGTGCAACGGGCGGGCAGCGAGAGTCTGCGCGAGCGGTAGGTGCATACCTGCGCTGCTGTGTTTGCACAGTGGGTTGCATGCCGGATCCGTGCCTGACGATAACGTTTTCGGGACCTTTTTTGGGAGGGTTGAGCGATGTTCAAGATGTTCGGGTCCGTACTGGGGTTCGTTGCGGCGACCGTGATCCTGGTCGTGATCGGGTCTATCGCCTGGGCCGTGTATGCCAGCTACCAGGTGAGGCAATGGGACGCCAGGATCGACGCGTTATGCGCAGCCAACGGCGGCAAGGACGTGGAGACGCGGGTGTATGAGACGGTGATGGCGCCGGAGACGAAGGAGTATTTTGGCGCTTCAGCATTGAGCCGCACGCTATTTGTGCCGTCCCGATCTTCTGGCATGGCTTTGGGTCCTCAGTATCAGTTCGTAATGGAGACGCAAGTTATTGAGGTGCTTCACGAAAGGAACCCCAGTGTCGTCAAGTACACCGAACGTATCGTACGTGTGAACGACAACAAAATTTTAGGTGAGCGATTTGGGTATCAACGTGCCGGTGGCATACCGGGCCCTGATCCCGGGGAAATACGGAGTTGCCCCAGGGACTCGCTCGCGCGAAGACTCGAACCTTTAGTCTTCCTGAACCACCCGCTACGATCTTCGGAGTTGAAAAAATGAGCACTAAGCCTCTCGTGAATTTCGCTGAGATAGCACTGGCTGGGTATGGTCAATTTAATGTATCTGGAGTGCCGCCACTACTGAGAGACCTGATAAATCTTAATGGAGACGAATTCGGATTTGCGGAGCCGCAGGCACGCAGATTTCAGTCCTTGTTCGTGGTTGAGTATGCAACCTTCAATGATGCGATGTCAGCTTCGGGAAGTGGAAGCACAAGCCTGGACGTAACTTTGTTTGGTGAATCGAATGCAGACGGATCGAAAGCTCTTTATGTTGACTTTAGGGGGACAGGGCAACAGAGTCCACAGGAATTTCCAAACGATCTGACCTCAGCGCTAGAAAACTTGGCGACCGGCGCGGCCATAGGCCAGATCGTGCAGATGTTCAATTGGTGGAAGCGGGTGAGCACTCCGGTTGGAATGAACGTGCCACAGTTCACGATGTCGGGTGAGCCAGGGCAATTGCTCAGAATCTCGGACACGAAGAGTTCCGGGGAGGTTGCGGCACTGCTCAGTGCAACTCCAGGCGCCAAGATCTATGTCACCGGTTCATCGCTGGGTGGCCACTTGGCCATGGCTTTTGCAAGCCTGTTTGGTGCTCAGGTCGAGCGCGCGGTGACCTTCAATGCACCCGGCTTTGGCAACTCGGATTCCCTCGCGCAGATGTTTGCGACGTTGGGAGGGCGGATTCCGGTTGCTGGTGACCCCCTTATCACCAACGTCGTGTCGTCAGAAGGCTATCGATGGTGGAATGGACTCAACCTGATCGCAGGATTTCCGTTTGGAAGTTACCCGGGTACCAAGGTGCTGGTTCCGATCGAGGAGCAGTTTTTCGGCGATGTGGCAGATCCGAAGCCGTACTCGTTCAACCACGACCAACGCCAGGTCACCGACTCGCTGACCGTGTTCGACATGTTGCAGCGACTGGACCCATCGCTGACGCTGGACCGGTTCGGCGTTCTGCTGCGGGCTGCGGCCAATGGTCAAAACCGGAGTCTGGAGAACATGGTTGATGCGGTCGAGGCGCTGGTGGCCATCGACCGTGTACCGATGCCGGCTGGTAATGCATATCGGGACC
>JBBRVD010000081.1:0-16478 GCA_038247175.1 Burkholderiales bacterium
ACGAAGGCGGTTGCATGCCGGCCCCATTGGCGCATGGCGCCGGCGCGGGCGATGCCCATGGGCCAGAACAGCCAGGCTTCGGCACGGTCGGTTCCCGCTATGAAGCCGTGGGCATCGAACACGCTGCGGACCAGGATCAGGGCGGGCATGGGCCGCATCGTCGTGTGCGAACCAGGGTACGACCGCCGCCAGGCGATGACGCGCCCAGGGACTTTTGCCGCAATATCCAGCCTTGCAGTGTGTCGGGCTTGCACGGGCTCGACCGATTGCCTGTCATGCTCAGGTCACCGCCTGCTTGCGGTGGAACTGCGCCTGCCGCCATTCGCCGCCGTCGAGTACCTGTTGCAGGTGTTCGGCGGCATGCCAGACATCGGCAAAACCCGTATACAGCGGTGTGAACCCGAAGCGCAGAATGTCGTGGCCGTCTGCGTGCCCCGCCGCAGCCTGCGGATCCCCGGCACGGAAGTCGCCGATGACGCCGCGCGCGATCAGCGCCTGCATGATCGGATAGGCCCCTTCGGCTGGTGTCAGGCTGACCTGGGAGCCGCGTCGGCCGTGCGCTCGCGGCGTGACCATGGCAAGTCGGTGGCTGGCACAGCGTTGCTCCACCAGCGCGATGAACAGGTCCGTGAGCGCCAGCGACTTGGTGCGCATCGCCTGCATGGCGTCATGCCCGTTGGCAGCGCTTCCACCGGCCGCCAGCACGCTGTCCACGCCGCTTTCAAGAGCACGCATGGCCAGTATCGGCTGCGTGCCACACAGGTAGCGGCCAATGCCGCTGGCCGGCTCGTATTGCGGTGTGAATGCAAATGGCGTTGCATGGCCGAACCAGCCGGACAGGGGTTGCCGGACCCGATCGGTATGGCGCGGATTCACCCAGACAAAAGCCGGCGCGCCGGGACCGCCGTTGAGATACTTGTAGCCGCAACCAACGGCAAAATCCGCTTGCGCGTCCTCCAATGCGACCGGCACGGCGCCGGCGCTGTGCGCCAGGTCCCACACCACCAGCGCGCCGGCGGCATGGGCCTGCGCCGTCGTGGCTCGCATGTCCAGCATGGTGCCGGTGCGGTAGTGGACATGGGTGAGCATCAGCACCGCGACCTCATCGGTGATGGCAGCGTCTATTTCAGTGGAGTCCACCAGCTCCAGCGTGCAGCCGTAGTGCCGGCACACCGATTGTGCGATGTACAGGTCGGTTGGGAAATTGCTGCGTTCGCTGACCACTTTCCTGCGTCCCGGCGCATCCAGGCCGGCAAGCTCCAGCGCAGCGCTCAGTACCTTGTACAGGTTGATCGAGGTGGTGTCGGTCGCAACCACTGTTCCGGGAGAGGCACCGATCAGCGACGCGATCTTGTCGCCGATGCGCCCGGGCAGGTCGATCCAGCCGGCATCGTTCCAGGAACGGATCAGGCCCTGGCCCCACTCTTCACGGAGCGTGCGCTCGACCGCCGCAACCGCGCTGCGCGGCAGGGCGCCAAGCGAGTTGCCGTCCAGGTAGATGACGCCCTCGGGCAGATGAAACTGCGCGCGCAGCGCGCGCAGCGGATCCTGTGCGTCGCGCTGTTCACAGTCCTGCAGCGTGATCGGTTCGTGTCTCATCGAGTTGCGTCCTTGGCGTTGTTGTGTCGACTTCGCCATGACGAAGAAGAATCCGTGCACACCGCTCCAGGCGCCAGGTGTCCGATGCGCCGATGCACCGATGCGCGGGGAGTCATTCCTGGCGGCCGAGCAGCAAGTATTCCATCAAGGCCTTTTGCACGTGCATGCGGTTTTCCGCCTCGTCCCAGACCACCGATTGCGGCCCGTCGATGACATCGGCATCAACCTCCTCGCCACGGTGGGCTGGCAGGCAGTGCATGAACAGCGCCTGAGCGTTGGCCGCGCGCATCATGTCGGCGTCGACGCGCCAGTTGGCGAACGCCTTGCGCCTCTCTTCGTTCTCGGCCTCGAAACCCATGCTGGTCCATACATCGGTGGTTACCAGATCGGCGTCGGCGCAGGCCTGCGCCGGATCCTTGAATACCTGGTAGCTGCTGCCCGATCGGATACCGGCCACCGACTGGTCGATCTCGTAGCCGCGCGGCGTGCTGACATGGACCTTGAAATCGAGAATCTCGGCCGCCTGCAGCCAGGTGTTGGCCATGTTGTTGCCGTCGCCGACCCATGCCACCGTCTTGCCGGCGATCAAGCCACGGTGTTCGATGAAGGTGAAGATGTCGGCCAGGATCTGGCACGGATGGAACTCGTTGGTCAGGCCGTTGATCACCGGCACCCGCGAGTGCTGGGCGAAGGCCTCGATCGTGGTCTGCTCGAAGGTGCGGATCATCACCAGGTCGACCATGCGGCTGATGACCCTGGCGCTGTCCTCGATCGGCTCGGCGCGGCCCAGCTGGCTGTCGCCGGTGGTCAGGTGCACCACGCTGCCGCCCATCTGGTACATGCCGGCCTCGAAACTCACACGGGTCCGGGTCGATGCCTTCTCGAAAATCAGCGCCAGCGTGCGGTCGCTCAGCGTCTGGTGTTTCTCGTAGGACTTGAAACGGCGCTTGATCAGCGCGGCGCGTTCGAACAGGTAGGCGTACTCGCAGGCGTCCAGGTCCGAGAATTGCAGGTAGTGCCGAATCATGGTTTGGTGGCCAGCAGGGCCTTGATCAGTGGACACAACAACCGGAGCACCTCGTCGGCCAGCGCCGCGTCCATGATCAGTGGCGGCAGCAGCCGCACCACGGTATCGGCGGTGACGCTGATCAGCAGTCCGTTTTCGGCGCACTGGCCGACCAGGGCGCCGCAGGGCCGGTCGAGCTCGATGCCGATCATCAGGCCCAGGCCGCGGATTTCCTTGACCCGGCCGTTGCCGATCTCGGCTGCCAGCTCGCGTTCCAGGCCGGCGCGAAGATGCGCGCCAATGCGGGTCGCATTGGCCAGCAGGTCATCCTCCTGCATGATGCGCAGGGTCTCGACGCCGGCGCGCATGGCCAGCGGGTTGCCGCCGAAGGTCGTGCCATGGTTGCCGGGGGCGAACAACTGCGCCGCCCTGGGGCCGGCCACGACAGCGCCGATGGGCACACCCGAACCCAGGCCCTTGGCCAGCGGCATCACGTCGGGCTGGATACCGCCCCACTGGTGTGCGAACCATTTGCCGGTGCGGCCCATGCCGCACTGAACCTCGTCGATCATCAGCAGCCAGTTGCGCTCGTCACACAAGGCACGAACGTCGTGCAGGTATGGCGCGCTCATCGGCCGGATGCCGCCTTCGCCCTGGATCGCCTCGAAGAACACCGCGACCATGTCCGGATTGCCCTCGGTGGCCTTGCGCAGCGCGTCCATGTCGTTCAGCGGCACCCGGATGAAGCCTTCCACGAGCGGCCCGAAACCGGCCTGGACCTTGGGATTGCCGGTGGCGCTGAGGGTGGCGATGCTGCGCCCATGGAAGGCGTTGTCGTAGACCACGATTTGCGGCCTTGTGATGCCCCTGTCATGGCCGAACTTGCGCGCCAGTTTCAATGCGGCCTCATTCGCCTCCAGCCCGGTGGAGCAGAAAAAAAACGTTGGTCATGCCCGACAGCGCGACCAGCTGTGCCGCAAGTGTCTCCTGCAGCGGTATGTGGTAATAGTTGGAGGTGTGGATCAGCCTGGCGACCTGGTCCTGCAAGGCCGCTACCAGCTTGGGGTGGTTGTGCCCCAGCGTGTTGACCGCGATGCCGGCCAGAGCGTCGAGGTATCGCTTGCCGTTGACATCCCAGACATGGCAGCCGTCGCCGTGTGACAGCGCGATCGGCACGCGGGCATAGGTATTCATGACATGCGGCGAAGCGGCGACGAAGGCTTGCGGGTGGGCGGCGTTCATGGTGTTCCTGTCAAAGCAAAGCGGCCCATCGGGCCGTTGTGGCACCATTCTATGGCCATGGGCCAGCGGCCGGAGCGCGCGCCGCCCGTCTCGGGTGCCGCGGCGCGAGCCGGTTTTCGTGACGCGCGCTCCCAGGTGCGCTCCGCATCCTGTTAGAGTCTTGAGCGGCGCAAACGCGCCTTGTCCTGTCTTGTAATTCCGATGAACGTTTCAGCCGCCAATGAATTCCTGATCGTGGGTACCACGCTCGAGGGCCGGACATTTCGTCCCTCCGACTGGAGCGAGCGGCTGGCCGGTGTCATGAGTCAGTTCAGGCCCGGAGGGCCACGTCCCGGCAGTCACCTGGGCTACTCACCGTGGTGTCATCCGGTGGTGCGCAACGGCGCCAAATGCGTCGTGGTGCATGCGGCGCTGCGCGATCACGACGTCATGGCATGGGATTTTTGCGTCAACTTCGCGCGCGACAATCAGTTGCAGGTTGAGCCGGGGCGGACGCAGGAACGCATGGCAGGCACAAAAAAACCGCCCTGAGGCGGTTTTTCGCTTTTTGCTGGCAGCGCACCCGTTACAAACGGCGGAAATCTGCGATCAAGCAGGTCTCCGTGCGGGGTTGGGCGGCCTTCAGGCCGCCGCGGGAGCTGCCTCGGCCAGAGCCAGGGCCTTGACCTTGGTCGACAGGCGGCTCTTGTCGCGTGCGGCCTTGTTCTTGTGGAAGATGCCCTTGTCGGCGACCGAATCCACGATGGCCTGCATCTTGCCGAACAGCGCGGTGGCCTTGCTCTTGTCACCGGCGACAACCGCCTTCTCGACATTCTTGACCGCGCTGCGGTATTGAGACCGCAGCGAGGTGTTGGCGGCGTTGATCTTGACGTCCTGGCGAACGCGTTTGCGGCCCGACGCCAGGCGCGGGTTCTTTTTCTTGGGTTTGGTGGATGCCATGGTGGTGATTCCTTGTGTCTGTGGATGTTGCCAGCAAAGCCCGCCATTCTACTCTTCAACCGAGTGAGGGCCCCAATGCACAGCTTGGCGCCGGTCCAGCCGGATACACTCGCTGCCGTGAGCCTGTTCAAAGCCGCTTCCACCGTATCGTTGCTGACACTGGCCTCACGGGTCACCGGTATGGTTCGGGATCTGCTGATGGCGTCGATCTTCGGCGCCAGCGCGATGACCGACGCGTTCAACGTCGCGTTCCGCCTGCCCAACATGTTTCGCCGCCTGTTCGGCGAAGGCGCGTTCAGCCAGGCGTTCGTGCCAGTGCTGGGTGCCACGCGGGGCGAACAGGGCGAGGCCGCAACGAAACAGCTGATCGACCACGTGGCGACCGCGCTAAGCCTGGTGCTGGCGGTGACCTGCCTGGTGGGCGTGATCGCCGCACCGGTACTGGTCTGGCTGATGGCCAGCGGCCTTCAGCAGGACCCGCGCGGCTTCGACGCGGCAGTGGTGATGGCGCGCTGGATGTTCCCCTACATCGGCTTCATGTCGCTGGTGGCGCTGGGTGCGGGCATTCTCAACACCTGGAAACGGTTTGCCGTACCGGCCTTCACGCCGGTACTGCTGAACCTGGCCATGATCGCGTCGATCTGGCTCGCTGCACCCTGGTTCGGCCGCATGGGCATCGAGCCGATCTATGCGTTGGCGTTGGGCGTCATGCTCGGTGGTGTGTTGCAGCTGGGGCTGCAGGCAGTGGCGCTGCGCCGGCTCGGGTTGTTGCCGCATATCCGCTGGAGCCCGGCCGCGATCCGTGCAGCCTGGTCGGATGCCGGCACCCGGCGCATCGCCATGTTGATGGGACCGGCGCTGCTGGGGGTGGGTGTGGCGCATCTGTCGGCCATCATCAATCTGCAGATCGCGTCCTACCTGACGCCGGGCAGCGTGAGCTGGATGACTTATGCCGAGCGCCTGATGGAGTTCCCCACCGCGCTGCTGGGGGTGGCGCTGGGCGTGGTGCTGACACCCCAGCTGGTGGCCGCCAACGCGGCCAAGGATGCGCAGCAGTATTCCGACATGCTGGACTGGGGCCTGCGCCTGGTCGTGTTGCTGGCACTGCCGTGCACGATGGCCTTGCTCGTGTTCGCGCAGCCACTGGTCGCGTCCTTGTACGCGCGCGGCGCGTTTTCGGCCCATGACGTGCAGCAGACCACCTATGCCTTGATGGGATACGGCGCAGGTTTGATCGGCATTGTCGCCATCAAGGTGCTGGCGCCGGGCTTTTATGCCAGCCAGGACATCCGTACCCCGGTGCGCATCGCGATCATGGTGCTGGTCATCACGCAGCTGCTCAACATCGTGCTGGTACCTTTGTTCGCCCATGCTGGCCTGACGCTGGCCATCAGCCTGGGCGCGCTGATCAATGCCCTGGCGTTGTTGCGGGGCCTGATCCGGCGCGGCCGTTACACGCCGACGCCAGGATGGGCGGTTTTTGTATTCCAGGTCGTGGCGGCCACCGCCTTGTTGTCGGTGTTCCTGATGTGGTCCGCTGGCCAGCTGCGGTGGGTCGGCCCTTCGGTAAACGACCTGCAGCGGCTATTGACCTTGATCCTGATCATGTTCGTCTCGGCTGTGATTTACTTCGGCGCCTTGTGGGGCGCCGGGCTCAAGCTGCGCGACTTCGTGCGTCGCTGATCCGCGGCGCATGGATGCCTGGGTCTGGCGCGCGATGGAACCGGCCGGGGTTGGCAGGCACGGCCGTTCGGCGGCAAAATGCCGATGTGCGCGCCAACGCGCCTGACCGACGACCCCAAGAGACGTTCCATGCATCTGTCCTATGCCGTTCCCACGCCGCTGGAATTTTTCGCGACGCTGGTGCAAAGCGACGACGAGTTTCCGCTGCTGGAGGCGGCCGTGAGCCTGGCGCAGGACGAATACCCCGATCTCGATGTGCAGCGGGTGCTGGGCGAAGTCGATCAGCTGCTGGCCCGCGTCAAGCGGCGTATTCCGGCCGACGCGATTCCGCTGCACAAGCTGCGTGCCCTCAACCAGTTCTTCTTTCGCGACCTGAGTTTTCGTGCCAACGTCAACAATTACTACGACCCGGACAACAGCTACCTGAGCGTGGTGCTGCGGACACGCTGCGCGATTCCGATCTCGGCAGCGGTGTTGTGGCTCGAACTCGCGCAAGGTTTGGGCCTGGCAGCCCGTGGTGTCGGATTTCCCGGCCACTTCATGGTCAAGGTCAACCTGCCCCGGGGCCAGGTAGTCATCGATCCGCTCGACGGGCAGTCGCTCAGCCGCGAGCAGTTGTCCGAACTGCTCGAACCTTATCGCCGGCGCAGCGGGCTGGTGGATGAGTTCGAGGTGCCGCTGGGTTTGTACCTGCAAGCGGCGCCGCCGCGCGAAATCGTCGCGCGGATGTTGCGCAACCTCAAGGAGATTCACCGTACCCAGGAAGACTGGGGCCGGATGATTGCGGTGCAGGACCGACTGATCGTGTTGTTGCCACAGACATGGGAAGAGTTCCGCGATCGGGGGCTGGCGCATGCGGAGCTCGGGCACATGCCGCAGGCAGTGCAGGATCTGGAAACCTACCTGGCCAACGTCGACGAGGGGCTGGACATCGACGCGATCGCAGCGCGGGTGGCCGAGATGCGCAGGGCGCGCAGCGGGTGAACACGAGCGCGCTGCGAGGTACGTCCGTTGCACCCCCCACGGCCCGGCATACCAGGGCCCTGGATCAGCGTACGTCGACTGCCGCGCCGTCGCCGCTGGGCGCGATGGCACCGATCACATGCACGGTTTCGCCGCTGTCGCGCAAGGTTTGTGCCGTGCCATCGGCATGCTCCGCGCCCACCACCACCACCATGCCGATGCCGTTGTTGAAGGTACGGTTCATCTCGTGGTCGTCGATACCCGACGTCTGCTGCAGCCAGGCGAACAGCTCGGACCGCGGCCAGCTGCCCTTGCGCAGATGTGCTGCCATACCCTGCGGCAAGACGCGTGGGATGTTCTCAAGCAGACCACCGCCGGTGATATGCGCCAGCGCCTTGATCGGGTGCAGCGCAAGCGCGGCCAGCACCGGTTTGACGTACAGCCGGGTCGGCGCCATCAGGGCGGCGCGGAAATCCTGGCCGTCCAGCTGCGCGGGCAGTTTCGACTCGTCACGGGTCTGGCCGCTGCCGGCGACCCGGTCGATGCACCTGCGCACCAGGCTGAATCCGTTGGAATGAACGCCGCTGCTGGACAGACCCAGCACCACATCGCCGGCCTGCACGTTTGTGCCGCTGAGGATCGCGGACTTCTCGACCACGCCGACCGCGAAGCCGGCCAGGTCGTACTCCCCTGGCGGGTACATGCCGGGCATCTCCGCCGTTTCACCGCCGATCAGCGCGCAGCCGGACAACTCGCAGCCACGCGCGATGCCGCCCACGACAGCCGCGGCGGTGTCGACATCGAGCTTGCCGCAGGCGAAATAGTCCAGGAAAAACAGCGGCTCTGCACCTTGCACCAGCACGTCGTTGACGCTCATAGCGACCAGATCGATGCCCACGGTGTCGTGCATGCTCCACTCGAACGCCAGCCGCAGCTTGGTGCCTACGCCGTCGGTGCCGCTGACCAGCACCGGTTCGCGGTACCGCTTGGGAACCTCGAACAGGGCGCCGAAGCCACCGATTCCAGCCAGCACGCCTTCGCGCATGGTCTTGCGGGCCAGCGGCTTGATACGCTCGACCAGGGCGTCGCCGGCATCGATATCGACACCGGCGTCCTTGTAGGACAGGGCAGAAGAGGGGGTGGCAGTGGTCATGGCGTCAGGGCGGTCGGCCGGCGCTGGTGCCAGCGGGCAGGGGTCGCCTCGGACCCCGATAGAATTTGCCCAGATTCTACGGGTTGACACCCGCTCGCTTGTATGGAGTTCACCTCAACCCAGAAATCTGCCGCCGCGTGGGGCGCGATTGCTGCTTTTGCCATCTTGTCCCTCTGGTTGCTTGCACCGGTCCTGACGCCCTTTGTCGTCGCCGCGGTGTTTGCATACGCGATCACGCCGCTGGTCGACCGGCCGCGGCTGCACGGATCGGTCGACAGCTTTACCCAGGAGGCCGACCAGGTGCTGGGCCAGTACCTGCGCGGTCAGTTGCTGGTGATGCTGATCCTGGCAGCTTTCTACAGCATCGGACTGGCGCTGTTCGGTCTCGACCTGGCGCTGCCGATCGGTGTCTTCACCGGGCTGGCCGTGTTCGTGCCTTACCTGGGGTTCGGCCTGGGGCTGGTGCTGGCCACGCTGGCCGGCGTGCTCGAGTTTTCGGCCAACGCCGGGCCGGCCAAGGCGATCCTGATGGTGGGGGTGGTCTACGGTCTGGGCCAGATCATCGAGAGCCTGTACCTGACGCCGCGCCTGCTGGGCGAGCGCATCGGTCTGCATCCGCTGGTGGTGATCTTCGCGCTGCTGGTGTTCGGGCAGTTGCTGGGATTCGTCGGAGTGCTGATCGCGCTGCCGGTCAGCGCCGTGCTGCTGGTGGCCATCCGCCGAGCCTTCGGGTCATACCAGGACAGCGGTCTGTACAAGGGTGAGCCGGGGTGATCGGGCGGGCATGAAACAGATCGCGCTGGACATCGGCCTGGGCACCGGGGCGACGATGCAGAACTTCTTCCCGGGCCCGAACCTGCCGGCGTGGGAGCACCTGGGTCTGTGGCTGGGGCGCGGTGGTGCGCGGTCCACGCGCTCCCCGGTTCCGACCTACCTGTGGGGTGCCTCGGGCAGCGGCAAGACGCATCTGCTCAAGGCAGTACGCGAGGCCTTGCGCGAGCAGGGCGCCGTGGCCGGCTGGATGGATGCCAGCCTGCAGGAGCCGCCGGCGTTCTCGGAGACCTGGGCCGCGGTGTTGCTGGACGATGTGCATCTGTATACCGCCGCACAGCAGCAAGCCGCGTTCAATTGGTTCGTGCATGCCCAGACGCTGCAGCGCGCCGTGCTCGGAACCGGCGACCAGCCGCCCGCCGGTCTGCGCATGCGCGACGACCTGCGCACCCGGCTGGGATGGGGCCATGTGTTCGCACTCACCGTACTCAGCGAACCGGAGCGGCGTGCCGTTCTGCGCAAGGCCGCCGATGCGCGCGGCGTGTTCCTGGGCGACGAGGTCATGGACTTCATGCTGACCCGCTTCAGCCGCGATCTGCCCAGCCTGATGGAACTGCTGGACCTGATCGACGCCTATGCCATGCGAACCAAGCGCGCGATCACCGTACCGATGATCCGCGCCATGATGGAAGAGTCCTGAACCGATGAGCCTGTCCCCTTTGGCCCCCCGAGTCGATCCCGCTAGCGGCGTGCAGCGGGTGACGCTGTTCGACCTTGACCACACGCTGTTGCCGATCGATTCCGACCATGCCTGGGGGGTCTTCACCACCACGATCGGCTGGACCGACGCCAGGCATTTTGCGCGCCGCAACGAGGAATTCCTTGCCCAGTACCAGGCCGGCACGCTGGATATCCACGACTATGTGCGCTTCGCGACCGAGGCGCTGCGCCGACAAGGACCGGATGCGTCTCGCCAGGCCCACGCGGTGTTCATGGATCAGGTTGTGCGACCGGCGATCCGCGACGAGGCGCTGGCCCTGGTGCGCATGCACCGGCAGCGAGGCGACCAGATCGCGATCATCACGGCGACCAACGCCTTCGTCACGCGCCCGATTGCCGAGGCATTGGGTGTGCCCGAGCTGATTGCGGTGGAGCTGGAGGTCGATGATGGACCGGGTGGCAGCGGCTGGATCACCGGCGCCATCGCAGGCGTTCCGTCGGCGCGCGAGGGCAAGGTGCTGCGCTTCGAACAATGGCTGCACGCGCGCTCTCTGGACTGGGCGGACGTGGCCGTCACGTTCTATTCCGACTCCACGAACGACCTGCCGCTGCTCGAGCGAGCGCAAGAGCCAGTGGCGACGAACCCGGACCCGCGCCTGCGCGCGATCGCCCAGGCGCGCGGATGGCGCATACTGGACCTGTTTCCCTCTGCACCATGATCAAGAACTTCATCGACAAACTCCTGGGCAAGAAGCCCGCCGCCGCAGGTCACTCCCTGTTCGGCAAGCGCCGCGACGTGATGGCGGACGAACACAAGATCGATCCCGCCCTGGTCGACGACCGCGCCGCCACCGTCGTGCGCACGCTCAAGCAAGCCGGTTTCGAGGCCTATATCGTCGGCGGTGCGGTACGCGACCTGCTGGTTGGCCTGCGGCCCAAGGACTTCGACGTGGCCACCAATGCCACGCCCGAGCAGGTCAAGGGGCTGTTCCGTCGAGCGTTCATCATCGGGCGGCGTTTTCGCATCGTGCACGTGGTGTTCGGCCGGGGCCGCGAACACGAAGTGATCGAGGTCTCGACCTTTCGCGCCTACCTCGACAATGCCGTCGCCGGCCAGGTCAGCGGCAACGAACGCACCAGCAAGAACCAGCTGGCCAGCATGACCCATGCCGTCGACGCGAGCGGCCGGGTGCTGCGCGACAACGTCTGGGGCCCGCAGGAGCAGGATGCAGCGCGGCGCGATTTCACGATCAATGCGATGTACTACGACCCGGAAACCCAGGTCGTCGTCGACTACCACGGCGGCATCAAGGATTCGACCAAGCGCGTGCTGCGCATGATCGGCGATCCGGCGCAGCGTTACCGGGAAGACCCGGTGCGCATCATTCGCGCGATCCGGTTCTCGGCCAAGCTCAAGGCGCTGGGTTTCACGATCGAACCCAAGACGGCGGCGCCGCTGGCGCCGATGAAGGCCTTGCTCGCCGACGTCCCGCAAAGCCGCCTGTTCGACGAAATGCTCAAGCTGCTGCAGACCGGGCATTCGCTCGCCACGATCGAGCAACTCCTTGCGCTGGGCCTGGGCAAGGGCATCTATCCGCTGCTGGACCTGGTGGTCGAGCGTGCCGAGCAGCCGTTTGTCCGCGCCGCGCTGCAGGACACCGATCGCCGGGTTGGCGAAGGCAAGCCGGTGGCGCCGAGCTTCCTGCTCGCTTGCGTTTTGTGGTCCGACGTGCGTGATGGCTGGAGTCAGCGCATGGTCGAACCCGCGCGCCAGCCGCCGTTCCCGGCGCTGCAGGATGCGATCGACCAGGTGTTCTCCGAGCGCATCGGCGACGTGTCCGGCGGCGGCCGCCTGGCCTCCGACATGCGCGAGATCTGGATGATGCAGCCGCGGTTCGAGAAGCGGGTGGGCAGTTCCGCCTTCAGCCTGGTGGACCAGCCGCGGTTTCGCGCGGCCTTCGACTTCATGCGGCTGCGTGCCGACACCGGCGAGATCGAGGAGGTCCTGGCCGACTGGTGGCAGGAGTTCAGCATGGCCAACGACGCCTTGCGCGCCGACATGGTCGAGCAGGTGCGCGCAGAGCAGGGCCGCAAGGTGACCCGCGCGCCGCGACCCGCGCGCAACCGGCCGGCGCAGTTGCCCGACACCGATAGCCAGGACGCCGACGCGCCCAAGTCCGACGCAGCCGACGCAGCCGACGCAGCCGACGCAGTCGATGCGAACGACGCGTCAACTGCCGCCGACGCACCGCGCAAGCGCCGTCGCCGCCGCCGCCCAGGCGGCGCCAAACCGGCTGGTGGCGTGGACAACCCGAGCGGACAGTGAGCCGCCAGCCCATTCGCAAAACGAACACCGCAGTGGTCCGCGCAGGGTGAGCGGATGAGCCCCGCGCAGCGCGAGCCGGTTGTCGCCTACATCGCGCTAGGTGCCAACCTCGGCGATGCCGTGGCGACGCTGCGGCGCACCATCGACGCGATCGGTGGTCTGGAACAGGTCGAACTGCTGCGCCGCTCCAGCCTGTACCGCAGTGCGCCGATCGACTCCAGCGGGCCGGACTACATCAACGCTGTCGTGTGTGTGCGAACCACGGGCACGGCTTACGACCTGTTGAAGGGTCTGCAGCAGCTCGAGCAAGCGGCGCTGCGCGAGCGCCCCTACCGCAATGCGCCGCGCACGCTCGATCTGGATCTGCTGCTGTTCGGCGATGGCACGATCCACAGCGCCACGCTGGAGATTCCGCATCCGCGCATGAACGGCCGGGCCTTCGTGCTGGTGCCGCTGGCGCAGATCGCACCTGAGCGAGTCACGCCGGCGGCCTTGCAGGCGGTCGCCGGCCAGGCATGCGAACGCCTGACCGACCCGGCTTGACCACGACGGGGCCGTCCCGGCTGTCGTACGACACGGACGCCATGCCTGCCGAGAATTTTGAAAACCATCTCAGCTTCATCCGCCAGGCACAGCGGCTCATGGACGTGTTGCGCATCGGCCATACCGCGCAGGGACGGCGCGAGAGCACAGCCGAACACACCTGGCGTGGAACTGCGCGCCGGACAGATGTCGCTGCACCACCTGCGCACGATCCGCGGCTCTGGGGGCAACCCCTGGGCCCGGCGCCGAGTGGGTTACGCCATTCGCTACGTGCTGGCCCACCTTCGCCACGTGGGACATGAAGATAGCGCGCTGCTGGTGCGAGGCCGCGACCCCCGCGGGCACTTTCTGCCCGAGCAGCCGCCGTTGGGCGAGGACGACCCCGCCACCATGCCGGTACCCCGCGCATTCGTCAGCGGCGCGTCGAGCCATTCACCTTGCACCAGAGAGTTGTTGGTAAGGAGAACGTCCACATGCATGTCACTATCACCTCCAAACGGCAAGTCACCTTTCCCGCGGCTGTCCTGGATGCACTGGGAGTCAAGCCTGGCGACCGATTGGAGCTTCGACCCGGCCCTGATGGTTACCTGCTTCGGGCGAAGCGGGTGGACCACAGTCGCCTGGCGCCCTTGAAAGACAAGTTGTCGAAGCGCGCCGCCGCTTTCAATATTCACACCTTCCGGGAGCAGTCGCATGACCGCGCGCTACGGGATTGATACCCCCATACTTGTCCGGCTGACCACCGGCGAGCCAGCGCGGGATTTTGAGGAAACCGTTGCCGTGCTGATACGCATGGTCGAAACCGAGCACGTGGCCCTGTTTGCCAGCAACATGGTCATCGGCGAGGCCTATATGGCCATGCAACACCACTACGAAGTTGACAAAGCACAGGCCAAGGCCGGTTTGCGCAGTGTGTTGACCAGCGGCTTGGTGGCCCCGGTGGGCGGCGATGCGGTGCTGGATGCCCTGGCCACAAACCGTGGCTGTGGCCTGCTCGACGGACTGATTGCCTTGCAGTACAGCGGCGACGGGCTTGGCACATTGACGCTCGACCGAAAGATGGCCAGCTTGCCCGATGTAATGCGCGTGTCAGGCAAGATGCCAAGCCGGTAGACGACGCTCATGACCGAGTGAAGTGCATTGTTCGTGGCGGCGGATGTGGCGTGCGGGTTTTTGGGGGCGGCCGCAGCGGCGGATGCGCTCGCTGCTTGGCGAAGCCGGTGCGCATCCCGCCGGCCTGCAGGTGTGCCGCACACGGATGAAATCGGTCGGGAAGGCGGAAGCGTTGATGCTGCTGCGCTTCGACCGGGAATGGAACCCGGATGCCAACGTCTATGCTCGGCATGCCATGGTGTCAGGGCTCACCGTCCTGGACCGCCTCATGCACCGATCAACCTTGCTGGAGTTCGAAGGACGCAGCTACCGACTCAAGGAGGCAGCAGCACGCATGGCGCGCGACACAGCAAACCACTGATAATTCATCGTCCTGCCTGGAGGAATTTGACTGGCCAAGGGTGGGGGAATTTGAAGTGGCCATCGGAAGGTTTGACGGCGGCCGCCGCCGATGGTGGCCACGGCGCGGTGCATGGCTTGGGTGATTTGAATGGAACCTCCTGGGTGTGCGTTGTGCGATGACCTCACTGTGCCGGGTGGGTGGCGCCAAGTCCCTAAGGAATCCCAAAAGATACGCAATTTCCGAATGAGCCTTACTGAAACCCCGGATCTATCCTCGAGTTGTGGCGATGGGACGCGGGTCCTGACCGCGCCGGTTGCACTTGCGTTGACGGCGACACGCGCGCCCGTAAGCTCGTTCTGGCCATCAAAGCTGCGACTGGCTCGCATCAGACGCAGCAAGGGCCATTGGCACGGCAGCGTCAAGGTGGGCGCCTGCGCCTGGACGAGAGTCGACGGTCAGACTGCCGTAGAGCTTCTCGATCCGGAAGCGCATGCCGGCGATGCCGTGTGTGGACGATTTGAGCGCGGTCGGATCGAAGCCAATGCCGTTGTCGTCGATTCGCACCCGGACGACGGGTGGCTCTCTCTTGACTGAAATACTCACGCGCGTTGCATTCGCGTACTTGGAAACATTGGTCAGCGCCTCTTGCACCAGGCGGTAGATCGCCAGCTGTCCTTCGTCGGTGAGTTCAACCTCGTCGAACTCGGTCTCCATTGCGATGTTCAGGCGCGTTCCCACGTCGGTGGCAAGTTTCTCCAGCGTTTGCGTCAGACCGAAGACTGCAAGCCCCGAGGGCCGCAAAGTCTCGATGATCCGACGCTTGATTGCAATGCCGTCGTCCAGGTGCCGGTCGAGCGGCTCGAGGTGCACTGCGAGCGCCGGGACTTCGCGTAGTTTGATGCGCATACGTGCGACTTCGATCTTGGCAACCGTCAGCAATGCGCCAAGTTCATCGTGCAACTCGCGTGCCAGCAGCGCCTTCTCGTCTTCGCGCACGATGATCAGGTAGCTGGCAAGCTCGCTCAGTTCGGCAGTACGTTCTCGTACAGTCTCCTCCAGCTTGCGGTACAACATTCGGACTTCCAGCACGTTGAGGATGCGCGTCTTGGCCTCGAGCAGGTCGAAGGGCTTGCTGATGAAGTCCTTGGCCCCGGCGCGCAAGGCGCGCAGCTTGTGCTCTGGCTGGGCCGTGATCGCGATCACCGGCGTATAGCTGCCCTTGTCGAGGGCCTTCAGGCCTTCCATCACGCTGAAACCATCCATGCCGGGCATCTGCAGGTCAAGCAGGATCAGGTCGTAGTCATGCTGCCGATGCAAGTCGCAGACGTCGGTCGGGATATTGGTCGCCGTGACCCGCGTGTAGCCTGCCTCGGTCAGCATGCGCCGCAACAGGTGCAGGCTGGCAGTCTCGTCATCGACAATCAGGATGTTGGCAGCGCCGATGTCCAGCTCGAGTGTCATTTTGTCTTGGCCTCGAGGCCGCCGTCTTCCGAGCGGGATCCTGCGCATTCCAGGGCAAGGTCCAGCGTCTCCATGAACTCGCTGATCTTGATCGGTTTGGTCAAATAGCGGAAAAAGCCTGCTTCAAGCCCCCGCTCGATGTCCCTGGGCATGGCATTGGCACTGATTGCAATGACCGGGATGTGCGCAGTGGCCGGGCTGCCGGCCAGCAGCTTGAGCGCCGTCACGCCACTGATACCGGGCAGATTGATGTCCATCAGGATCACGTCGGGCCTTTGCGCATGCGCGATGTCGATACCCTGCAGGCCGTCCTTGGCGCCGAGCAGGCGCAGGTCGGGTCGACGCGCCAGCAGCTTGGAGATCAGCATCAGATTGGCCGGGTTGTCTTCGACGTACAGGACGGTGTACAGCATCGCGCCGCTGGCGACTTCTGCTGAGGAGTCCGCAACGGGCAGACTCGAGGCCTGGTGCGCCTCGGTGGCGTCGGTGGCCTGCAACTCGATCCAGAACACGCTGCCGACACCGACCGCGCTCTGCACACCGATCGAGCCGCCCATCAACTCGACCAGTTGCTTGCTGACGACCAGGCCGATACCGGTGCCTTCCTCGAGCCCGG
>JBBRVD010000082.1:0-16048 GCA_038247175.1 Burkholderiales bacterium
CCACCAAGCGCAAAGGCAAATCTAAAACTTGAACATTGCTGGATATTCGATAGAATTCAAAAAGCTGGTTATCCATCCAGCATTCTGGGTTTACTGGAGCTAAGTGGATACCCCTTATAAAAATCCAGTTATAAATCCTCCCATGAAACTCGGCGCTCCGCCCCTGCAGTCCGTTCGCTTGCTGGACCAGGTTCGTGAGCGGATTCGTTACATGCACTATAGCCTCGCCACCGAGAAGGTCTACCTGTACTGGGTGCGATTTTTCGTTCGTTGGTCTGGCCGCAACAGCGGTGGGCCGATGCGGCATCCGCGCGACATTGACGCCAAAGGTGTCGAGGCTTTCCTGACCATGCTGGCCACCGAGCGCCAGGTGTCGGCGTCGACCCACAATCAGGCATTGAGCGCGATTCTTTTCCTGTACCGCGAAGTCCTGTCCATCGACCTGCCGTGGCTCAATGGCATCAACCGGCCGACACGCAAGCAGCGCATTCCTGCCGTGTTGACGCAGGCCGAGGTGGCCGGGGTACTGGCGCAGATGGAAGATGGCATCACCGCCGTGTTGACGCAACTGCTGTACGGCACCGGCATGCGACTGATGGAGGCGATGCGCCTGCGCATCAAGGATGTCGACTTCGACCGCAAGGTCATCATCGTGCGCGAGGCCAAGGGCGGCAAGGACCGTGTCGTCATGTTGCCGGGCGCACTGGCACCGCAGCTGCACCGGCAGTTGCTGGCTACCCGGGCACAGTGGGAGGCAGATCGCCATTTGCAACGCGGCGGTGTGGAAATGCCGCATGCCCTCGATGCCAAATATCCCCGCGCCGGCCAGTCCTGGGCCTGGTTCTGGCTGTTCCCCTCGCCCACCTTGTCGATCGATCCGCGCAGCGGCGTCGAACGCCGCCATCATCTGTATGAAGACCGGGTGCAACGGGCGCTCAAGAAGGCGGTTGTGCGCGCGGGTATCGCCAAGCCAGTCTCGGTGCATACGCTGCGCCACTCCTTTGCAACCCATCTGCTGCAGTCCGGCACTGATATCCGCACCGTACAGGAGTTGCTTGGCCACTCGGATGTCAGCACCACGATGATCTACACCCATGTGCTCAAGGTCTCGGCCGGGGGCACCGCCAGTCCGCTAGACGCCTTGTTGCTGTCGGCGTCGCCCGCAGTGGGCCCCACCCTGTGGCGCGGGGAAACTGCGCGATGATCTACGCGTGAACAGCGACACCCTCGGCAACCCCGCCCCCATCCGCCGCATCGCCCACCTCGACATGGACGCGTTCTACGCCTCCGTCGAACTGCTCCGTTATCCGCAGCTCAAGGGCCTGCCGGTGGTGATCGGCGGTGGGCGCAGCGCGGTACAGGCAGCGCTCGACGCGCTGGCCGACGATCCCGAGGCGCAGGCCAGCGGCAACCTCCGCGCGCGCATCCCCATCGAGTCCTTCGCAAGACTCAAGGACTACGTCGGGCGCGGTGTCATCACCACCGCCACCTACCCCGCGCGCAAGTTCGGCATCGGCTCGGCCATGGGCATGATGAAAGCCGCCAAGCTGTGCCCGCAGGCGATCCAGCTGCCGGTGGACTTCGAAGAGTACCGGCGTTTCTCGCGCGCCTTCAAGCAGGTCATCCTGGACATTGCTCCACAGATGGAGAACCGCGGCGTCGACGAGGTCTACATCGATTTCACCGGCGTACCCGGCGGACAACGCGAGGGCGGGCGGGTGCTGGCCCGGCTGATCCAGAAGAGCATTCTTGAGGCCACCGGCTTGACCTGCTCGGTAGGTGTGGCGCCCAACAAGCTGCTGGCCAAGATGGCCAGCGAATTCAACAAACCCAACGGTATCGCCATCGTGTTTGAGGACGACCTGCAGGCCCTGGTCTGGCCGCTGGCCTGCCGCAAGATCAACGGCATCGGCCCCAAGGCCGATGCCAGGCTGCAGGGACATGGCATCCACACCGTCGGCGAACTGGCGGCAAAGGACGAACAATGGCTGATCGACCACTTTGGCCAGGCCACCGGCGCCTGGATGCACCGCGCGGCCTGGGGCCGCGACGACCGGCCGGTGGTCACCGAAAGCGAACCGGTGTCGATGAGCCGAGAGACCACGTTCGAGCGCGACCTGCACGCGGTGCGCGACCGGGCGGAGCTCGGCGCCATCTTCACCCGGCTGTGCGAGCAGGTGGCCAGCGACCTGCTGCGCAAGGGGTATGTCGGCAAGACCATCGGTATCAAGCTGCGTTTCGACGACTTCAAGATCGCCACCCGCGACCAGACGCTGACGCAGCACACGGCCGACGCACAGACGATCCGCCAGGCCGCGGGCCAATGCCTCAAGCGCGTCCCGCTGCAGCGCCGTCTGCGGTTGCTCGGGGTACGTGTCGGTTCGCTGGCCAGGGCCGAAGACGTGTTGCAGGTGGCTGCCAGTGCGGCCCACGAAATCCGCGAAGCCTCGGCCTATAGCAGAGACATCTGGACCGGCCAATTATTCTGACATGCGTGGCGCCGCGCTGGCGCCGGGGTTTTGTGCTCCACTACCCCTTTCGCAACAGAGGAAAACATGAGCGACACCTACGTACTGGTACACGGCGCCTGGCACACCGGCGCCGAACTGGAGCCGGTGGCCGAATGCGAGATGCGAGATGCGAGATGTGGGATGCGGCGTGTGTCTTGCTGCCGTGCGCAAACTACTGCCGCGCGGTGCGCACGTTGCGTGGCAGCGCCTGTGGCGCGCTGGTGCGAAACGGGTTGATGTCCAGCCCGCCGCGGCGCGTGTACCGCGCATACACCGACAACTTCGCCGGTTTGCAGCGACGCCAGATGTCCATGTAGATGCGTTCGACGCATTGCTCGTGAAACTCATTGTGGTTGCGGAAACTCACGATGTACTGCAGCAGCCCTTGCTGGTCGATCTGCGGTCCGCTGTAGCTGATCTGCACACTTCCCCAGTCGGGCTGGCCGGTGACCAGGCAGTTGCTCTTGAGCAGCCGGCTGCTCAAGGTCTCGGTCACCGGCTGGAACTCGAAATCGGCCTTGAGCAGTTCGGGCGCCGGCGTGTATTGCTCGCACTCCACATCCAGCCGATCGAGGTTCAGCCCGTCCAGTTCCTGCACTGGCTCCCGGTCGAACAGTTCAGGGGAGAGGATCTTCACACCCACACCAGCGCCCACCGCTGGCGCGCCGCGCCACAAGGCCTCGTTGAGGTCGGCGCGCAAACGCGCATGCACCACATCCACATCGGAGAAGCGGGTGTTGTTGAAGCTGCCCAGGTAGAGTTTGAACGACTTGCTCTCGACGATGTTGGGCGTCTCGCACGGCACCGTGAAATGGCCCAGCGCCACCTGCGGCTTGCCGCGCTTGTTGAGCCAGCCCAGTTCGAACGCGGTCCACAGGTCGGCGCCGAGGAACGGCAAGGTGGCACCAACGCCGATTTCGGTGCGGTTGGGCGCACGAGCGATCGGGTACAGCAGGCCGGCATCGTACTGGTCCGGATAGGCGCTGGCCTTGCCCAGCTGCGATTGTTCGGGTGTGAACATGCCGCGGCTCCGTCAGCGGTGCGCCAGCAGGAATGGCACCAGGTGCGGCAGCAAGCGCTCGACCACACCCGCTGCAAGGTCGTGGCCCATACCGGCAATGCCGGCAAACCGCGCACCCGGAATGCGCCGCGCCGTATCCTGGCCGTGCGGGAACGGCACCAGCGGATCGGCCTCGCCATGCAACACCAGCGTGGGTTTGTCGATACGCCCGAGTTCCTGCGCCCGCAGGCTGTCGGCGGCAATCGCCACCATCTGGCGCATCGTGCCCAAGGGATGGAAATTACGGTCCACCCCCATCGCGATGCGCTGGTGCAGCTCGGCCTCGTCGGTCGGAAAACCCGGGCTGCCGATCGCCTTGTACAGCCGTACATAGTGGTTCACGATGGCGTCGCGCGAACTGTTGGCCGGGCGGCTGAACAGCACCCGCATCACCTTCGGATCGGCCTGTGGCAATTTGCGCGCGCCGCTCGAGCTCATGATGCTGGTCAGACTCTGAACCCGGTGCGGCGCGGCCAGCGCCACCCGCTGCGCGATCATGCCGCCCATGCTCACACCCACCACATGGGCCTTGCCGACGCCGAGCGCGTCCAGTACGCCGATCGAGTCCAGCGCCATGTCGTGCAGCGTGTAAGGAGCTTGCACAGTCCAGCCCAGCCGGTGCTTGAGGCCGGTCCAGATCAGGTTGGGCTTGCCGAGGTGGTCGAAATGCTGTGACAGTCCGATGTCGCGGTTGTCGAAGCGGATCACCCGGTAACCGGCGTCCACCAGCAATTGCACCACCGCCGGCGGCCAGGCCACGAGCTGCAAGCCCAGGCCCATGATCAGCAGCACGACCGGCCGCTCAGACCCGGTCGGCCCGGGACCGGTGTCCTCCACCTCGATGTCGATGCCGTTGGCTTTGACTTTCATGCCGATCCCGTCCTCTCGTGTCCGTGGTTCACGCCGCCCGCCCTGCGAACGCAGCGGGCCATGGCCGCTCAGTTGGGGGCAATACGCCGAAATACCAGACGATCGGGACTCGACACGTCGCGCGCCAGCGCATACCCATCGGCGTCGAAACCCTCGAGTTGCGCCACTTCGGTGGCGCGCAGTCGCACCGCATGGCGTGCCATCAGCCCGCGCGCGCGTTTGGCCAGGAAACTGATGATCTGGTGTTTGCCGTTGCGGCTCTCCTCGAAGACGCAGTCGACGATGCGGGCCTGCAGCACCTTGCGGTCCACCGCCTTGAAATACTCCTGCGATGCCAGGTTGACCACCACTGGCGCCTCTTCACCCGCCTGGCACCGGTTCAGGTACCGCGCAATACGTTGACCCCAGAACTGGTACAGGTTGCCACCGCGCTCGTTGGGCAGCCGGGTCTTCATCTCCAGCCGGTACGGCTGCATCCGGTCCAGCGGACGCAACACGCCATACAGGCCGCTGAGAATGGCCACATGTTGCTGGGCCCATGCGAGGTCATCCGGCGACAGGTCGCGCGCCTGCAGGCCGCCATAGACGTCGCCGTCAAAAGCCAGCGCGGCCTGGCGCGCGTTTTGCGGGGGCACCTCGCGGCGCCAGGCCTTGTAGCGGGCCACATTGAGCCGCGCCAGGTCGTCGCTCAGATCCATCAACGCAGAGATCTGCTGCGGCTTGTACTTGCGCAACTCGCGAATCAGCCGCACGGATTCAGAGACGAACAGCGGCTCGCTGTGGGGAACGTCGGGCAACGGGGAAGCATAGTCCAGCGACTTGGCTGGCGAGAGCAGGAACAACATGGGGGAACGAGCACCTTTCGACGCCGATTATCCCCGCCGCATCCGGGCATGCAGCGCACGCTCCCAGAACCCCCGCATCGCAACAATGGGTTTCAGCCCGGTTGCAGCAGCGATTCGATAGTCTGTTGCACCGCCAGCGCCTCGTCGAAACCAGGTAACAGGTGGTCGCGGCCCTCGATCATCGCCACCCACTGGTCCAGCTGATCGGCCTGGCCCCGGGCACGCAGCACATCCGGCTCGCCCAGCGACTCCTGTGCGCCGCCCTTGCGTTGGCCGGTCACGCCATACCAGTCGCGCAGCGTGAGCACACCCCATTGCGAGCGCCACACCATGCAGTTGCGGTCAGCCGCCCCGATGGACGCATCGACCCGGGCCTTGATCTGTACCGGCACCGCGTCCACGCGCAGTTCCGCCTCCAGGGCCGTTTCGGCGCCGTGACCATCCAGCGGATAGCTGGGTTTGCTGCTCCACACTGCGGCCGGGCCCAGGACCCGCTGCAACACAAAAATGAAGTGCGACAGCACCTCGCGCGTGAAGCCGCCCTCGGCGCGCTCCGACAACCACGGCCCTGCGGCCATTTGCCATGATCGCGGCCAGACGGAGAACCCCAGGTCGATCTGGACCTCTTGCAAGGCACCCATGGGCCGGCGCGATCCCGGTCCGAAGTTGTGCACCAGGCAATCCAGGCCATGGGACGATGCCAGCGAGAAGTTGACCGCGGCACGCAGTTTTTCGTCCGCAATGCGGCGTATCAGACGCCGCGCCGCATCGAAGTCGACGGTCAACGGTTTCTCGCACAACACGGCCAGCCCCGCGTCGAATGCCAGCGTACTCAGCCGCATGTGGGCCGCCGGCGGCGTGGCGATGTACAGGCCCTGCAGGCCCGAGGTGGCGACCAGCCGCTCGACATCGGGGGCGGTGCGCAGTTCCGGATGCAGCTGCATTGCCCGTGCGCAGGAATCGGGATTCCTGTCCCAGACTGCTGTCGCCTTCAGGCGCGTATGCGACTGCAGTCGCTCCAGCATGCGATGGCCCATGACACCCAGGCCGACGACACCGATGTTCAGTCTCTGCGCCATTCTGTCACCCGCGCCAACGGTTGCAATCGACCGGCCTACTTCAGGTCGCCCGCCAGCGACGCCAGCGTCTCCGGCGCAATGGCCATGTGCGCCGGATAGTGGGTGTGGTCGCAGCCGAGTTTGACGCTGGCACCGGCCTTGACCGCGGCGCACATGGCCGGTTTGAGTTCGAACCGCACGAAATGCACCGCCGAAGTCTTTTCGTCGTTCTCGCGATCCAGATCCTCGTCGGCGATCGCGTAGACCCGCGCCATGCCCTCGACCTCCACGAACATGCGGTCCTCGACGCCAATCAGCCGCGCCAGTTCGCGCTTGCGTTCGTTCACATCGGGGTATTCGATCAGCATCGTCGCCTTCCAGTTGCCGCCGTCGGGAACCAGCGGTGCATAGGCCTCGATCTCCTGCACGATGCCGTCCTCCTCGAAGATCTTCTCGATGCGCAGCATCTCCTGGATCTGATAGCGGATCGTCATCTCGCTCTCGAACTGCAGCGTGATGTGCTCGCCCAGCGCCACCGAGCGCAGCTTGCGGTGCGCGAGGACCTCGCTCTTGTGCGCCTTGCGGTATTTGCTGTAGGCCTCCAGGCTCATCAGGTTCTCGGGGGTGATGTGTCCGGTCAGTTGCATGGGGTGGGTCTCCTGCGTCGAAGTTGCGTCTATTTCAGGCCATAGGCTTCGCGCACCAGCGTCAACGGGTGCTTTTGAGGCACCGCGCCGAGCTGGTTGACCTCGAAGCCCTGGGCGATGTGGTGGCCCCCGAGCGGACAGTCGGAGCTGATCACGTCCGGGGAGCCACCGTCCTTGTGGTTGGCCATGGCCTTGAACAAGGGCTTTCCTATCTTCATCGCCACCGGGTGCGTCGCCTTCTTGACGCCGAAAGTGCCGGCATGGCCCGAGCAGCGCTCATGGGTATGCACACTCGTGCCGGGCACCATCTTGAGCATTTCCTCGGTCTTCCTGCCGATGTTCTGCACCCGGCCGTGGCACGGGATCTGGTAGCTGATCTTGCCCAGCGCGTGGGGGAACTCCGTCTTGAGCAGGCCGTCGCGCTTGCGGGCCATGAAGTACTCGAACGGATCCCACATCGCGTCCTGCACCAGCTTCACATCTGCGTCAGCCGGATACATCAGCGGCAGTTCCTGCTTGAACATCAGGGTGCAACTGGGCACGGCACTGAGGATGGCAAAACCGTCACGCGCGTATTTCACCAGCACCGCAATGTTGGCCTCCTTGTTGTCGTTGACCGAGTCCAGATCGCCCAGCTCTAGCTTGGGCATGCCGCAGCATTTCTCCTTCTCGACCAGCACGTACGGCACCGCGTTGTGGTCGAGCAGCTTGAGCAGGTCCAGCCCGATACCGGGCTCGTTGTAGTTCACGTAGCAGGTGGCGTAGATCGCAACCTTGCCCGGTGTCTTGGCGCCGTCCACCACCGGATGTTCCTTGCCCTTGGGCGCGGCCGAACGAAACTTCTTGGTCGCCAGATCCGGCAACCACGCATCCTTGTGCACACCGAGGGCCTTTTCCATCAGCGCACGCGCTGGCTTGGTGTGGTTCACGGCATTGACGGTCTGCACCACGATCGGAATGCCGGCCAGTCTCCCGTGCGTGTCGGTCGAGGCCAGCAACTGCTCGCCGAAGCCGACTTCGCCCTTCTTGAACTTGATCGCCTTGGCACGCAGCATGGTGTGCGGAAAGTCGACGTTCCACTCGTGCGGCGGCACGTAGGGGCACTTGGTCATGTAGCACAGGTCGCACAGGTAACACTGGTCGATGACTTTCCAGTAGTCCTTCTTGTCGACGCCATCGACCTCCATCGTCGTGCTCTCGTCGACCAGGTCGAACAGCGTCGGGAACGAGCCGCACAGGCTGACGCAGCGCCGACAACCGTGGCAGATGTCGAAGATGCGTTCGAGTTCCTTGAACGTCGAATCTTCGTTGTAGTAGTCAGCGCCCTTCCAGTCGATCGGGTGCCGGGTCGGGGCTTCCAGGTTGCCTTCTTTTGCCATCGTGTCCTCGTCGCTTGTTCTTGTGCCGGCTTGACGCAAGCGGTCGGCGACCGCTTGCGTCAACCAGCCACCGCCGGTGGCTGGCACGGTGCGCGACCCGGCTTGCGCCGCGTCGCGCCGCTTGCCATCAATCCACCAGTTCGTTCAGGGCCTTGACGTAACGGTTCGCATGGCTGCGCTCCGCCTTGGCCAGGGTCTCGAACCAGTCGGCAATCTCGTCGTGACCTTCGTCACGGGCCGTCTTGGCCATGCCCGGGTACATGTCGGTGTACTCGTGGGTCTCGCCAGCCACCGCGGCCTTGAGGTTGTCACGGGTCGGGCCGATCGGCAATCCGGTGGCCGGGTCGCCGCACTGCTCAAGCCACTCGAGGTGGCCATGGGCGTGGCCGGTTTCGCCCTCGGCCGTGGAGCGGAACAGCGCCGCCACGTCGTTCTGGCCTTCGATGTCGGCCTTGTTCGCGAAATACAGATAACGGCGATTGGCCTGCGATTCGCCCGCGAAGGCGGCCTTCAGGTTGTCTTCCGTCTTGGAGCCTTTGAGTGCTGCCATGGAAATCTCCTTGTGGTTGGGGGGGGTTGAACACGTCTGCTTCAGGCATTCGGATGCCCAAAGAACTGTAGAGGGTAGCCGCGGTTGGTGACCAGGTCCAATTGGCACAGTCAATCCGAAGAATGCACTCTCGCTATCGTACCGCGCCATTTGATAACCATTCTCAAATAGCCGCTCCATGCAAGCTGCGCGAGGCAGTGCGTTGCGGGTTATGGCCCCTGCGCAGTCACGCGCATTGCGCCATGGTGACAGTTGATACTGCGCGACCCGACGCCATCGGAAGCGAGCCACCTTGATCGGGCGCAATTTGCAGCCGGACTTCATTCCGATATAGTGAAACCGCAATGGACAGGTCAACATCAACCTGCTCCCTTGCGCCCACTTTTCCGCACGGAGACCGCCATGCATGCCCTCAACCCGGCCGCGCCCATTCCAGCACCCGCCCCGATCCAGCAGTTGCACCACTATGCCTACCGCGCGCGCGACGCCGAGGAAACGCGCCACTTTTACGAAGACATCCTGGGCCTTCCGCTGTACCACATCATCCAGAGCGACCATGTGCCCAGTACCGGCGAATATTGCCCCTACACCCATTTTTTCTTCCGGCTGCAGGATGGCTCGTTCATTGCGTTTTTCGACCTGGGCGACGATGAGGCGGCGCTGCCTTCGCCCAACACGCCGGCCTGGGTGAACCATGTTGCCTTTCGCGTCGACTCGGTCGAGCAACTCGAGGCCATGCGCGCGCGCCTGCAGGCCCATGGTGTGGAGGTTCTCGGCGTGACCGACCACCATGTGTTCAAGAGTATCTACTTCTTCGACCCCAACGGCGTGCGGCTCGAACTGTCGGCTGACGTGGCCAGCGCCGAGCAGATGGAACGCGAGAGCCACGATGCTCGGGCCCGGCTCGACGCATGGACGGCGCGCAAAGCACAATGGCGCCAGAACCGCGAAAAGGGGCAGTCACGCGGCGCGCTCAAGCCGCAGCAGAATGACCGCCCGGAAGTGGCTGCCCGGGCCGCTTCATCGCAACAGACCTGAGGAGCCGCATGATCGCAACGACTGACAGCAGCATGAGCCCACCGGTCCGCCCGTACCAGAACACGGCCTTCACCAACAGCTACGAATTTGCCAGAGGCGGTTACAACCTGCCGCAATATCCATTTGCCACGCCGCCCGAGTTGGGCGCAGCCAGCGTCGTGCGCCACCCGATCGTCATCGTCGGCGCCGGCATCACCGGCCTGACCCTGGCCTGCGCGCTGGCGCGCAAGGGCATCGCGGCGATCGTTCTGGACGAGGACAACTCGGTCGGCGTGAAGGGTGCGGCTTCGCGCGGCATCTGCTACACGCAAAAGTCGCTGGAGATCTTCCACCGGCTCGGCATCTACGAGCGCATCGCGGCCAAGGGTGTCCAATGGAGCGTCGGGCGCACCTTTGCCGGTCACGACGAGGTGTACTCGTTCGACCTGCGCCAGCAAAGCAGCTTCCAGCTGTCGGCCCAGCCGCCGTTCATCAACATACAGCAGTTCTACATCGAGGGTTACCTTGTCGAGCGCACCCTTGAGCTCGGCGGCGTCGAGCTGCGCTGGAGTTCGCGCGTCACCGGATACACGCAGCATGACGGCTTTGCGACGCTGACGGTGGAGACCCCGGCTGGCAGCTACCAGGTCGAGGCCCTGCATGTGGTCGACGCCAGCGGCTCGCACACGCCGTTCCACCGATGGTGCAACGCCAGCCTGCAGGCACGCCGCGGCGACGACCGCTGGTGCATCGCCGACGTGCGTTTCAAGAACCTGCCGCCGACCGAGCGCCATACCTGGATCGAGGCGCCCTTCAACGACAACCGGGCTGTATGGCAACACCTGATGGCCGACGACGTCTGGCGCATCGACTACCAGATGGAACCCGACGCCGACCCGGCCAAGGTCAGCAGCGAATCCGAAGTGCGCAAGCGCCTGGAGCGCCAGTTTGGCGCCGATGTCGAATGCGAGATTGTTTGGGTCGGCCCCTACGCCTACCGCAGCCAGTGCCTGGACGCGCTGCAGATCGGCAGCGTCTACTTCATCGGCGACACCGCCAAGATTGTCAGCCCGTTTGGCGCTCGCGGCGGCAACACCGGGGTAGCCGATGCCGACAACCTGGCCTGGAAGCTGGGCGCGGTGTTGCGCGGGCGCGCTGGCCCAGGGCTGCTCGCGAGCTACAACCAGGAACGGCTGGAGGCAGCCCAGCAGAACGTGCAGGTCACCAACCGCACCGCGCGTTTTCTGCGGCCAGCCGACGGCATGGAGCGCCGGTTTCGCGATGCGGTCATCAGCCTGGCGCGCCAGTATCCGTTTGCGCGCCAGTTGGTCAACACCGGACGCATGGCGGTGGCCAATCCCTACAGCCAGTCCAGCGTGTGTGGGAACTCCGGCGGCTTGTCGGTGCAAAACGTGTTCTTCCGCTGGCAGAACGACAGCCCGGGTTGTGTCAACGACCTGCTGCAATGGGCCGACGGCAACCTGCTGCTGCTGGTCTTCGGCGATCAGTCGTTGCAGGCGCGACAACGCCTGGCCAACCTCAGCCGCCAGGCGCCAGTGCGTTGCGTGCAGGTGCTCGGACCGGACACCCGCACCCAGTCGCGCGAGACGGTGCGCGACCCGCAGGGGCACCTGCAAGGCGCCTGCCACGTGTTCGGCCATGCCTGGGCGCTGGTGCGCCCCGACGCCTACCTGGCGGCTACCGGCGAGGCGGTCGATGGCGCGCTGGTGCAGGTGATCGAACACGCACTGGCCATTGCCTGAAACCCCAGCCCGGCACGACACACCATGAAGACCAGCTTGAACCTGCAGGATGCAGACACCTTTTACGAACAGCTGCTCGATGCGCACCTGGGGCTGAGCGCCGAGCAGTCAGAACTGCTCAATGCCCGATTGATCCTGCTGATGGCCAATCAGATTGGCGACGCGCGCTTGCTGCAGGAATGCCTGGACGCCGCACGACTGCCAGCATCTTGATGCCGCCCGGACACGGATTGCCGCGGCGCGTCCTCTAAAATCCAGCAGTCCCGGACCTGCCGTCCGGGTGCGGTTTCCGCTGGGATGCCGCATATCGGCCTGGCGCGCCGTGCGCCGCCCGGCAAGACCATACCGCCACACCATGACCGACGTTCTGCAACAGCCCGGACTCGACAGCCTGTCCAAATCATTCGAACCTGCCGCGTTGGAGGCCCATTGGGGACCTGAATGGGAGCGCCGGGGATACGGGCGTGCCGGCATCCGCGGAACCGGCAAGCCGGATGCGCAAGCCGGCTCGTTTGCGATCCAGCTGCCCCCGCCCAATGTGACCGGCACGTTGCACATGGGCCATGCATTCAACCAGACCATCATGGATTCGCTCACCCGGTACCACCGGATGCGCGGCCAGAACACGGTCTGGGTACCGGGCACCGACCATGCCGGCATCGCAACCCAGATCGTGGTCGAACGCCAGCTGCGTGACCAGGGCGTCAGCCGCCACGACATGGGACCCACGCCAGCTGAAGCACGCAAGAACTTCGTCGCCCGGGTGTGGGAGTGGAAGGAAAAATCGGGCAGCACCATCACGACGCAAATGCGGCGCATGGGCGATAGCGTGGACTGGAGCCGTGAATATTTCACGATGGACGACACGTTGTCCGCCGTCGTCACCGACACCTTTGTGCGCCTGTACGAGCAGGGCCTGATCTACCGCGGCAAACGCCTGGTCAACTGGGACCCGGTGCTCAAGACAGCGGTCAGCGACCTGGAAGTAGAAAGCGAAGAGGAAGACGGCCACCTGTGGCATATCCGCTACCCGTTTGCCGACGGCCCGCAGCAGGTCGACGGACAACTGCAGGATGGCCTCGTGGTCGCGACGACCCGACCAGAGACCATGCTCGGCGACGTCGCTGTGATGGTGCACCCCGACGATGCCCGCTATCAGCACCTGATCGGCAAGCAGGTGGAGTTGCCACTGTGTGGTCGCAGCATTCCGGTGATCGCCGACGACTATGTCGACCCTGCCTTCGGCACCGGCGTGGTCAAGGTCACGCCGGCGCACGACGTAAACGACTATGCCGTGGGCCAGCGGCACCAACTGCCGATGATCGGTGTGTTGACACTGGACGCCACACTCAATGACGCGGCGCCGCCAGCCTATCGCGGTTTGGACCGTTTCGTCGGCCGCAAAAAAGTGGTGGCGGACCTTGACGCCCTGGGCCTGCTGGTCGAAACAAAAAAACACCGGCTGATGGTGCCGCGCTGCGCCCGCACCGGCCAGATCATCGAGCCGATGCTCACCGACCAGTGGTTCGTCGCCATGTCCAAGGTCAGCCCGCAAGACCCGACCGGCAAATCCATCGCGCAAAAGGCGATCGACGCGGTTGACAGCGGCGCGGTGCGTTTCGTGCCCGAGAACTGGGTCAACACCTACCACCAGTGGATGAACAACATCCAGGACTGGTGCATCAGCCGCCAGTTATGGTGGGGCCACCAGATTCCGGCCTGGTATGACGACGAAGGCAACATATTTGTCGCGCGCAACGAAGAGGCAGCACACCAAAAGTGGATTGCTGCACAGTACGCAAAGGGCACGGCAGAGGCGACCGCAACGGCGACAGCAGATCGCTTGCATGGCCGCGCAAGGCTTCGGCGCGACCCAGACGTGCTCGACACCTGGTACTCGTCGGCCCTGGTGCCGTTCTCGACCATGGGCTGGCCAGCAGCGGCGGAAGGCGGATCCGGTGGATCCGGCGGCTCTGGCGCGCCCGGCGGGCAGCCATCCGACTACGACCTTTATCTGCCCTCGACCGTGCTGGTGACGGGCTACGACATCATCTTCTTCTGGGTTGCCCGGATGATCATGATGACGACCCACTTCACCGGCCGGGTGCCATTCCGCGACGTCTACATCCACGGCCTGGTGCGCGATGCCCATGGCCAGAAGATGAGCAAATCGGAAGGTAACGTGCTTGACCCGGTGGACCTGATCGACGGCATCACGCTCGAGCCGCTGCTGGCCAAACGCTCTGAAGGCCTGCGCCGCCCCGAAACCGCCCCAGCGGTGCGCAAGAACACGCAGAAGGAATTCCCGGACGGCATTCCGGCCTTTGGCGCCGACGCGCTGCGTTTCACCTTTGCCGCGCTGGCCTCGCTGGGGCGCAACATCAACTTCGATACCAAGCGCTGCGAAGGCTACCGCAACTTCTGCAACAAGCTGTGGAACGCGACCCGCTTCGTGCTGATGAACTGCGAGGGCCAGGACTGCGGCCTGAACGAACACACGGCGGCCGCCTGCGCGCCGGGCGGCGCGCAGGCGGCCTACCTGGAATTCAGCCAGGCCGACCGCTGGATCACCTCGGTGCTGCAACAGGTCGAGGCCGACGTGGCCAAGGGTTTCGCGGAGTACCGGCTCGACAACGTGGCCAATACGATCTACCAGTTCGTCTGGGACGAGTTCTGCGACTGGTACCTGGAGATCGCCAAGGTCCAGATCAACACCGGCAACGAGGCGGCGAAACGCGCCACGCGGCGCACATTGATCCGGGTGCTGGAGACCATCCTGCGGCTGGCGCATCCGGTGATCCCGTTCATCACCGAGGAACTCTGGCAGAAGGTCGCGCCAGTCGCCGGCCGCGCTGGCGACTCGGTCAGCGTGGCGGCGTATCCGGTCAGCCAACCCGAGCGCATCGATCCTGCTGCGATGGCTTGCGTAGCCCGCCTGAAGTCGCTGGTCGACGCGTGCCGCAACCTGCGCGGCGAGATGGGTGTGTCACCCGCGACCCGGTTACCCCTGTTCGTGCTGGCCGGCGACGCCGCCGAGGCGCAATTTCAGCGCACATCGGCGCCGGTGCTGCAGGCGCTGGCCAAGCTCCATGAAGTGCGCGTGTTCGAAGATGAAGCGGACTGGGCCGCGGCCGCCAAGGCCGCGCCAGTCGCCGTGGTCGGCGCAGCGCGTGTGTGCCTGTACATGGAAGTCGACGTGACCGCCGAGAAGGCGCGCCTGGGCAAGGAGGTGACACGCCTGCAGGGCGAGATCACCAAGGCCCAGGGCAAGTTGTCGAACCAGGCCTTCGTGGCCAAGGCACCGGCGGTGGTGATCGAACAGGAGCGCCTGCGCGTAGCCACGTTTGACGCCACGCTCGCCAAGCTGCGCGAGCAGTTGGTGCGACTGGGCTGAGCGTGCGTGATACCCGCAGGCTGGTGGAATGCCGCGCCGCAGTGTTCTCAGCGCCGGCGCATCAAGTGGATGAACTCCGAGCCTTCGGTCTGCTGCTCCAGCAACTCGTTGCCGGTCTGCCTGGCAAAGGCCTGGAAGTCGCGCACCGACCCTGCGTCGGTGGACACGACCCTGACCGTCTGGCCGCTTTGCAGGCCACTCAGGGCCTTCTTGGCCTTGAGAATGGGCAACGGGCAATTCAGGCCTCGGGCGTCGACTTCAATATCGGCAGTTTGCATCGTGTCTCCAGCACAGGTTCGGGGGAATTCTAGGCCTCTTCGGCCCTGCACAGAACCACCCGGTCGGACTGCCAGCCGCGATCACCGCTGACCCCATTCGACAAACTTCGGCTCGTGGCCGCGGGAACGCAGCCACTGGGCCAGCGCATAACCGGTTCCCGCCGGCCAGCACACGACGTCTTCCAGCCGATAAAGCTTGTAGTCGACCAGTTCCGGCGACAGGCGCACCGTTCCGCTGCACTGGGCATGGTAGGCGATGATGACCTGGTTCATGCGTTGGAAGTCGTAGACACCGATCAAAGCCAGCGCGTCGGTCTGCAGGGCAGTCTCTTCCCCGATCTCGCGCCCGATACCCTCCTCGGGTGATTCGCCGGCCTCCATGAAGCCGGTGATCAAGGCATAGGCCTTGTGGGACCAGGCCGCGTTGCGCGCGAGCAGGACCTTGCCTTCGTATTCGATCACCGCCGCCAGCACCGGCGTCGGATTGTTCCAGTGGGTGAATCCGCAGGCCGCGCAACGCAGCCGCTCCTTGTGGCCGCCGTCCTCCAGCTGCGAGAGGGGCGCGAGTTCACTCGCGCACCGCGGACAGAACCGGAATGGCTGCGTCATCACGCCCTAGGCCGGGAAAACGCCGGTGGACAGGTAACGATCGCCGCGGTCGCAGACGATGAACACGA
>JBBRVD010000083.1:0-15878 GCA_038247175.1 Burkholderiales bacterium
CCGTGCGGGTGTCGTTGATGCGCAGCAGGATCGCGCCCGCGCCCACCGCGGCGCCCTCACGCACCAGCAATTCGGTGACGACGCCACCGATCGGCGCATACAGCGTGATACGGGGCTGGAGGGTCCCGCTGTGCTCGACCAGCGCGATCTGTGCCTCGACCATTCCGGCCTGGCGCATGCGCTGGCGCGCGGCGTCGATCAGCGGCGCCAACGCGCTGCCCTGCATGCGGCGCAATGACAGGAATTCTTCCTGCGCCGCGACCCACTCGGGTACGTACACGTCCACCAGGGGTTGGCCGGCCGACACCGTGTCGAGTGTCGCGCGCACATGCAGTTGCTCGACGAAGCCGGCAGCGCGCGTTTGCACCACCACCTGGTTGCGTTCGTTCCACAGGATGCTGCCGACCGCCTCCACCCGGGGCGCCAGCACAGCCTGCAGCACCTCGGCGGAGCGCACGCCCAGGTTTTGCTGCATGCGCGGGCTGACGTTGACGCTCCCCGTGTCCTGGCCCTCGGCGCCGGCGTAGACCGGCACCAGCATCATGTCCATGAAGGGTGACTTGGCTGGGCGGTCGAACTTGTTGCCCGGCACCATCGGGTCGTGGTAGTACAGCACGCGGGCGCCGACCACCGGGTCGATGTCGCCGGACTTGACGCCGCTGGCAATATGCCTGCGGGTGGCTTCTTCGCCCTCGGCGATGCCCTGTGGCAGGCGCTGTGTCGGTCCCATGCCCGATGCGCCATCGGGGGCGGCGGGAGGTGTTGTGGAAACCGCTGCGCCAGCGGCATTGGCCTGCGACGGGACCATGGCCATGCCGCGCTGCATGCCGGTGGCATACAGCGCGTAGCCAGCGCCGGCCAGAGCGAGTGCGGCCAGCGACGCCAGCAGGATCCGGTTGGTATTCATCGTAGGGACCCCGCGTCGGCCAGCGCGTCGGCCGGCCTGGAAATCAGGTAGCTGAACTGCGCCCACAGGCGGGCGTTTTCCTGCTCCAGCATCAGCCGTTGCAGCGCAGTGTCGATCTCGGCGCGGCGCGCCAGCAGCACAGCGTCCAGCGTGCCGCTGCCGCCGCGGTAGGTCACCAAAGCGGCACGACTGCGCTCGTCGGCCAGGGGCAGCAGTTGCTGGTCCACATGCTGCAGGCGCTGTTGGTTGTGCTGCCAGGCCTGCAGCGTGCTGCGTGCCTGCGCCAGTTGCTCGCGCTCGATTTCCTCGCGTTCGCCGCGAAGCTGCTCGGTCAAGGCCATTCGCGCCGCGATCTCGCGGGTCTGGCGCCGGTCCTGGTCCCATTGCAGCGGTACCGACAGGTTGACCGACGCCATGTTCGAGAATCCCGACCCGCGCTGGCTGAACATCAACTCCAGCGTCCAGTCCGCGCGCAGTTCGCTGCGTGCGACCTCCACCTCGGACTGCGCCGCGTCCTGCGCCCGGACCGCCAGCGACACACGCGGGTGCAGGCGGACCCGTCGTGCGAGTTCGTCCCCGGAAACATCCGATGGCAGCGTTGCCTCGGGTGCCGCGGCCAGCGGCTGCTCTGCTGCCTGCGGGCCGATCCAGCGTACCAGCCGGGTCTGTGCGGTGGCGATGTCGCGCCGGGTCTCGGCCAGGTTGTCGTCGATCCAGGCCACGGCCGAACGTGCCGCGAACAGGTCGGCCTGACTGCCACGTCCAGCGCGAAAGGTGGCGTCCGCGGCCTCGACCTGCAGCGCCGTCTCGGTGCGCAGCGTCAGTTGCAGGGCCAGCCGGCGTTCCAGGAAATGGCGATCGAGCCAGGCCAGCGTGGTGTCGCGGCGCAGTTCGGCCAGCGCCTGAGCGCGCGCCGCCACGGCGCGCTCGGCCTGGCGCTCGAAACGCCCACTGCGGGCCTGGCGTTTGTCCGCGCGGGTGAGTTCCTGCATCACGCCGATCGACCGCATGGTCATGAAGTCGGCGCCCAGGCTGTAGCGCTGGGCTCCGGTCACCGGCACGTTGGTGAGAGCCAGCTTGAGCACCGGGTCGGGTCGTTCGCCAGCCGCCACGGCCATCTCCCGTGCGGCCAGAGCGGCTGCGTCCTGCGCCACGAGTTGTTGGGATCGTTGTTGCGCCAGCGCCATTGCGGCGTCCAGCGTCAACTGTGTCTGCGCATGGGCCATGCCGGCCAGCAGCAGACTGCCGAGCAGACCATGCCAGCGCAAGGGATGTCGGGTTTGCGGGCGCGCATGCGCGCCGGGTTTCTGGCGCAGCCGCGCGGTACGTGACAGTCGGGCAAACATGGTATCTCCTGAACAGGCGCGGTGGGCCACAAGGTCGAGGGCCCACACGGGAACGGCACCGGCCGGGCGCGCATGGGCTCACGGACGGATGGAGCGGCCGCCGGCACCTTGCCGGCTAACGCAGGGCCGCAGGTTTGCCAGGGCTCAGGTTCGGCGCACGCAATGCGCGATCGCGTGGGGCGGCGCAGTCAGCGCCAGGGCATGGGCCATCGCATGGACCCGCGAAGGCGCCGGGCGGCGGGATGGCGCTATCTCCGGCGAGGCCGGTCGCACGTACCAGCCGCCCAATGCGGCAGGTGTCAGGGACACGGTGGCCATGCGGTCGCTCTGCTGCCCCGACTTGCAATGTTCCGCGCACAGGGAAGAGGCCGGCGGATCCTGGGGGCCCGCCATGTCGACGCAGTCCGATGGCATGCTCGCGATGTCGGAGGTTGCGGCATTCGTCGAGGGGGCCATGTCCATCGACGCAGCCAGGGACGGCGTCAATGCAGGACAGGCATATGCCGCCACCGAAACTTGCGCCAGCAGCACGAACAGCGCCATCCACCGGGCGACGAAGCGAAGCGAGCTACGGGACATGGCGGTTGGGCAGTGGAACGGACGAGGGGCAGCTATGCGTTTGGCGGCATTCTATCGGCAGGCAGACCACACGAGTGTCATTGTGGTCATCGGATAGATCGAGCTTGTGTGCCACGCAAGCTGGCGCCACGGGCTGTCACACCAGCTTGCGCTTGATCTTCTTGTCCCAGTTGCGGCTGAACAGCAGCGCATCGCCCTCGTAAGCCTCCAGGCGTCCGGTCACATGCCAGTGAGTCTTGCTGGCCGTCATGCTGGAATAGGTTTCGGTGCGCACCTTCCAGTCGCCACGCGCGCGTTCCTCGGTCCAGTGGCATTCCTGGCGTGCCGACAGCGGGTCGTCTGGGTGGATGCTGTAGGTCTCGCGGCCGATGGCGCCGTAGGTCAGGCCATGCTCGGTGATGGTGCTGGCGCCGAAATCGTCGACGATGACCAGCGTCTGCGTGCCGGTTTTCTGGTCGATACGGAGTTCGCGCCGGTTCGTGGGCTTGCGCACTTCTGTCAGCTTGACCGGCGCAGCAGCCTCGGGTGCGGCGAACGTCGGCGGCTTCTCCTCGCCGCGGATCTTGCGCAGCGGCAGGTCGACAAAACTCGTACCCAGGTGCAGCATCAACGTCGGCGCCTCCGGCGCCGGCCAGATCAGCGGCCAGTAGCTGGTGGAGACGCTGATGCGCAGGCGCTGTCCCTTGCGCACCTTGACCGCCACGTCGTCGAGCTGCATGCGCACTGTGTAGGCTTTGCCCGGCTCCATCGGCTCGGGGTGTTCATGGCTGTCGCGGTGGCACAGGTTGAGCACGCCGTAACTCAGACGCGAGACCGCGCCGTCCGGCCAGACTGCGTTCAGCCGCACTGCGATGTTCGCCAGCGGCTTGTCCGAGCTGAGTTTGAGTTGTAGCTGGGTCGCACCGACCACGTCGATGTCGCGCGCCAGCGGAGCGCTGTCGAAGGTCACGGAGCCGGAATCGTCGCGCCGTTGGTCGCCCGCAAACTCCGGGCCGAGCCAGATGATGCAGTATTCGCCGGCATCCGCACCGGTGGTCTGCGGTGAATGGATGATGCGCTTGTCGGACGCGCCCTTGATGCCGCCCAGGCCATGGGTATTGAGGTACAGGCGCTGCAGCGCATGGATGTCGGAGGGCCAGTTCTGGTCGCTGACCCATCGCCCCTCGATCCGCGCCACCGACGCGCCGGGTTTGCCCGGCTCCATGACGTACGTGCGGTAGGCCGGGTCCTTCTTCACGCCAGTGTCGATGCCCTTGAGCCACTGGTCCCACCAGCGCAGCATCTCCTGCAGGAACCCGATGCGCGGCTCGGGCACGGCGAAATGCGGGTACTTGTGCGCCCATGGGCCAATGATGCCCCGGGCCTGCGCCTTGAGCGAACCGACGAGCCGCGGCACGGCGTTGGTGTACGCATCGTTCCAGCCACCGACGGCCAGCACGGCGGCCTTGATCGCGCCGATGTCCTCGCACACCGAGCCATGTTTCCAGTAGGCGTCGCGATGCGGATGCTCGAGCCACGCAATCGCCAGCAGGGGCTCGTTCTCCAGTCGTTGCAACCACAGCGCGCGCCAGCCGTCGCCCACCAGCATTGGGTCCGGCGGGCGCGACGAGTACGCGAACATGGTCGCCGACCAACCCAGGTTCTCGTTGAGCAGGCAGCCGCCCTTGTAGTGGATATCGTCGCTGTAACGATCGTCGGTCGAGCACAACGTCACGATGGCCTTGAGCGCCGGCGGTTGCAGGGCTGCAACCTGCAGTGCGTTAAAGCCGCCCCAGGAAATGCCCATCATGCCGACGCTGCCACTGCACCAGGGCTGCGCGGCCAGCCAGGCAATGACCTCGACCGCGTCGTCCAGTTCCTGCTGCGTGTATTCATCCTGCATCAGGCCATCGGAGTCACCGCTGCCGCGCATGTCGACCCGCACGCAGGCATAACCGTGCCCCGCCAGGTAGGGATGCGTCAGCGCATCGCGCACATGGGTGCCGTCGCGCTTGCGGTAGGGCAGGTACTCCAGGATCGCCGGCACCGGTTTCTTCGAGGCGTCGGCCGGCATCCAGATGCGGGCCGCCAGCTTGCAGCCATCAGCCAGCGTGATGAACGTATTTGGCGTTTCCTTGATCTTGCGGGGAAAGGACTTGATGGTTTTCATGGCAGGTCTCTCGAGCATCGCGTACGGATGGCGGGCACTTTATCAGGCCGACCGCGCGTCGCCCTGTCGTGCCGTGGCCCCTGCGGGCGGTTTGCCATTCGGTTGGCTCGGCTGGAAGAACGCGCAGCTGCCGTTGGCCTGAACGACCACCAGGTCTGCGCTCGGTGCGGTTCAGAACCAGCGCGCCACCAGTGGCATCAGCAGTGCGGCCAGTATCACCTGAACGCCCAGGGCCAGGCCGGCATAGGCGCCTGCATCCGGGTTGACCTGCAGCGCGCGCGCCGCGCCGATGCCATGCGATGCGGTGCCCAGCGCGAAACCGCGCGCCGGCATGGACAGGCCGCCGATGGCGTCGAACAGGTATTTGCCGCTGATGGCGCCGACCATGCCCGTCAATACGGCGAACACCGCCGCCAGTGCGGGGTTGCCGCCGATCTGCTCGGCAATACCCATGGCCACCGGCGCCGTGACTGACTTCGGCGCCAGAGACCGCAACAAAGTCTCGGGCAGGCCCAGGGCCCAGCCGATCGCGATCGCGCTGGCGCTGGCCGCGGCGCCTCCGGCCCGGCCGGCCAGCACGATGGGGCCGGCGCGCTGGCGCAATTCCACCCGCCGTTGCCACAAAGGCCAGGCCAGCGCCACCACGGCCGGCCCGAGCAGGAAGTGGATGAACTGCGCGCCCGAAAAATAGCGGGGATACGGCGTGCCACTGAGCGTCAGCACGACCGCCAGCAGCAGCACCGTCCACAACACCGGGTTGGCCCACGGCGCCTGACCGACGCGCAGGTAGAGTGTGTGCGCCAGCACATAGGTGACGATCGTCGCCGTCAATCCGAACAGCGGCGTCGCGGACAGGTAGACCCAGAGCTGCACGAAATCCTGCATGGTGTGTGCCTTTGCGTGTCAGGCGTTCGGTTCGCCCGGGCCGGCGCGGCGCAGCAGCCAGCGCAGCACCAGTGCCGTGACCGCCAGCCCGACCCAGGTCGACAGCACGATCGCCACCAGCATGCGCAGGCCGTATTGCGACAACAGCCCCAGATGCGTCATCACGCCCACACCGACAGGGACAAACAGCAGACTCAGATGCGCCAGCAGGACGTCGGCAACTGCGCCTACCGGCGTGCGTACCTGCGGCCAACGCAGCGCCAGCAGCAACAGCAACATGCCGACCACCGGACCGGGCAAGGGCAGTTGCCACAGCCGCGCCAGCAGTTCGCCAGCCGTCTGGCACAGCAGCAACCAGGCCAGGCCGGTCAGGAACGGCATGTGCGGCGTGCAGCGTCGGTCAAGGAACGACCCATCGGCATGGCAGTGGCATGGTGCCGCTGCATCGGTGCCGGGCCGGCAGCATCAGGCGCACGTCGACAAGGTCTGCCTCGGCTTGCCGCGACAGACAGGGCGAGCAGGCCTTTGCCGCGAGTTGCCGGCGCCGCCGGAGCCTGGTCGGTTCGGATCGCATGGAACATGGTCGCAGTATCCGCGATGCGCCGTGCGCGGACGGTAGTTGCCGCGCGGTGGCCGCTGCGGCAAAGCCCGACAATGCGCACCGCAGCCCGCTGACCGCAATCCGCGTCGATCCATCGACCTGAACCCATGAGCTCATCCACCTACCTGATCGGCATCGACACCGGCGGCACCTATACCGACTGCGCCATCATCGAAGCGCAGGGCCACCGGGTGCTGGCGCGCGCCAAGGCCATCACGACCAAGGGTGATCTGGCCATCGGCGTCACCGAGGCGCTGAACCTGGCGGTGGCGCAGCTGCCGCAGGGACTCTCGCCGCAGGAGATCGGGCTGGTGTCGGTGTCCACGACGCTGGCCACCAATGCGGTGGTCGAGGGCCACGGCAGCCCGGTGGCGGTGGTGCTGGTCGGATTCGATGACGGCATGACCCTGCGCACCGGCATCGCGGAGGCATTTGCCGGCTTGCCGATCATTCGTATCGATGGCGGCCATGACCACAACGGCGAGGTGGTGCGCGCACTCGATCTGCAGGCCCTGCAGCAGGCGCTCGATTCAGTCGGGCCCGGGGTGGATGCGTTCGCGGTGGCCTCGACCTTTGCGGTGCGCAATGCGGCGCACGAGCAGGCGGTGCGCGACTGGATCGTCGCGGCCACCGGCAAGCCTGTCACCGTGTCGAGCGAGTTGTCTTCCAAGCTGGACGCACCACGCCGGGCGCTGACGGCGGCGCTCAACGCGCGACTGATCGCCCGCGTCTCGACGCTGATCGACGCGGTGCAGCGTGCGATGGCCCAATGGCAGATCCAGTGCCCGCTCATGATCGTCAAGGGCGACGGCACGCTGGCGCTGGCCGAGACCGTGGCGCTGCGACCGATCGAGACGGTGTTATCGGGTCCGGCGGCCAGTCTGGTCGGCGCGCAGTGGTTGTCGGGCCTGAACAGTTTCATCTTGTCCGACATGGGCGGCACGACGACCGACCTGGGCATCTTGCAGGATGGCCGCCCGCGCATCAACGAGCAGGGTGCCGAGGTCGGCGGCTGGCGCACCATGGTGCGCGCCATCGACGTGCGCACCATCGGGCTGGGTGGCGACAGCGAGATCCATATCGGTGCCCATGGCCGGCTCGCGGTCGGGCCGCAGCGCATCGTGCCGGTGGCGTTGCTGGGTACCCTGTTCCCGGAAATGCGGGATTTGCTGGAGGCCGACATCGCCGACGTGGACGGCGGCTCCGTGCTGCACGGCCGCTTCGTGTTGCTGCCGTTCGGTGCCCGCACCGGAGCTGCCACGGCCGAACTCGGCCCGCGCGAGCGCGAGATGCTGGCACTGGTGACCGAGCGCCCGCAGCCGATGCGCCAGTTGGCGCGTTCGTTCGGCTCCCAGCGCACGGTGTTGTCGCTCAAGCGCAAGGGCCTGTTGCAGATTGGCGGCCTGACACCGTCGGATGCGGCCCATGTGCTGGGGCTGCAGCACAACTGGTCCACTCCGACGGCCCTGCTGGCCGCACAGCTGGGCTGCCGGCTGCGCGAGATGAAACTACCCACGACTGAACGTACCCAGCAGTTCGCGCGCGACATCTGGAGCGAGACGGTGCGCCTGAGTGCGCGGGCCATCCTGGATACCGCGGTCGGTGAACACCTGCAGGACGACAAGCTGGTGCGTGCAGTGTGCGCTGGCGATGGCCAACTCGGTCTGGCGCGGATCAGTGTCACACCGATGATTCCGGTGGTTGCGGTCGGCGGCCCGGTCGGCGTCTATTACGGTGAGGTGGGCCGGCGCCTGGGCTGCCAGATCGTGTTCCCGGAGTACGGCGATGTCGCCAATGCGATCGGTGCGGCCACCGGTGTCGTGGCCCAGACCGTATCGGTGCATGTGGCCGGGGACGGCAGCGGCCTGTTCGTGCTGCATTCACCGGTGGGCACGCGGCGGTTCACCGACCCGGCCCAGGCCATCGAGGCGGCCATGGCACTGGCGCGCCAATCGGCCACCGATGCAGTGCTGGCCATGGGTGCGGTGAACCCCGAGGTGCGCATGGTGCTGCGCAAGCAATTGTTGCCCCATGCCACCAGCGACGCCGGGCTGCTCGAAGCCGTGGTCCGGGCCGAAGCCATCGGGCGACCCAACACCACGGTTTGACCCCGCCCGCCCGCCCGCCGCCGTGCAGTCCCGACAGGCTCCTATGCTGCGATGGACTGGGTGGAGTGCAACACGCGCGCCAGCACCTGCAGACCCGCCTGCAACTGATCGGCCGATGGCGTGGCGTTCAGGCTGACCCGCACCGCCGATGGCGGCATGCTGCGCCCGGCCGAGAAATGGTCCATCGTGCGCACCAGCACGCCGCCCTGGCGCAGGGCGGTTGTGAACCGTGGCACGGTCCACGGCGCGGGCAGCGGCATGTACAAGTGCGCCAGGTCCGGCGCCGACCGGTACTCCAGGCCCTGCAGGCAACGCACGGCCAGCCGCAGCCGCTCGTGGATCGCCTGGCGCTGGCGTGTTACCAGCTGGTCCGCCAGGCCCGACTCCAGCCAGCGGGTGACGATCTCGGGCATGAGTGGTGCGACCATCCAGCAGTCCGCGCGGATGCTGGCGGCGACCTTGTCCAGCCAGGTCGCGGAGGCCTCGAGGTAGCCTACCCGCAGCCCCGGTGCCATGACCTTGCTGAAACTCGACAGCAGGAACGACTGCCCGGGCAACATGCTGGCGATCGCCGGCAGCGGTTCGGCCATCGCGGCGGCATGCACCACGTCTTCCATCAGCAGCATCTTGTGGCGCTCGAGCACCGTCGCGATCGCCTTGCGTCGCGCCAGCGACATCGTCGCCGTGGTCGGGTTGTGCAGGCTGGGCGTGCAGAACAGCATCTTGCTGCCATAACTGCGCGCGGCCTGCTCCAGCGCGTCCGGCAGCAATCCTTCGCGGTCCATCTCCAGGCCGATGACCTGCAGGCGCAACGAGCGCGCCAGGTCCAGCATGCCGGAGTAACTCAGCGATTCGGTCAGTATCGTGTCGCCGGCGCGCGCCACGGTGCGCAACACGGCGGCCAACGCATGTTGCGCGCCGTGGGTCACCATGACCCGCTCGGCCTTGCCCGGCATGCCAAATTGCTGTTGCAACCAGCGGGCGCCGGCGCTGCGATGGTGTGCCATGCCGGCCTCGGGCTGGTAGTCCAGCAGGCTGGCGATCGCGGCGCCACCCGGGCGGGAGAGCTCGACGAAGGTCTGCTGCAGCGCCCGGCCTTCGTCGGTGGCGATCGCGACGTTGTGCGCCAGGTCGATCAGGGGTGCTGCCGTGGCTTGGGAGAAACCGGCTTGTGCGCGGTCGACGTTGCGGACATAGGTGCCGTCACCGACGCGTGCCTGCGCCAGCGCGCGCCGCTCCAGGTTGGCATAGGCCCGGCTCACCGTGCCGGCGGTCACGCCCAGGCGTTTGGCCATCACGCGGTGCGGTGGCAGCTTCTCGCCGGGCGCGTACTGGCCGCTGACGATGGCATGGGCCAGATCGTCTGCAATCGCCTCAACCTTCGTGGGTCGTGTGCGGGGCTCTGTCGCGGCTGGGGTCATGGTCCGTTGAACATCGGGCGGGTACGCGCAACCGAGTCTAGTGGGTCTTGGCCCCGGCGGCTGAGGCGGGGTCAAAGAAAATGAGCGCTGGTGGGCCCGGCTGCCATTGCCGACCCATTAGCAGCACTAATGCGCCTCCGCAAGTTTGCTTGTTTGAATTCCCTTCGTGAAACACGCACACTCGCGCAGCGCCGTTGAATCGACAAGCGGCGTGGTCACGCCACCCGACACGGGTTTCATCTGGGGAACAGGTCATGCCCGAGACGCGCAAGAGTGAGAGTACCAGCGCCAGCCTGGTCGACATCGACGCCCCGGTTGCGCTGGCTGCATGGACGGATCCGGTGATAACGAGCGCGGCAGAGCAACACACGCTGGCCGAGGTCCGGTTGGCCGAGGGCATCCTGCCGCCCAGCGCGGACGCGGACTGGAGCGTGGTGCTGGGCTCGCGCATCCGCGTCGCCATGGATGGCGCGGTGCCACGGGTGCTGTTGCGCGTTGGCGCGGCCGACACGGTCTTGCCGGCCCTGTGGTTGCGCGCCCGCAGCCCGGATCCGAGCCAGCGCGACACGATCACCGGCCAGCGGCTCGTGAACCCGCACCTGCTGCCGGACGACTTGTCGCTGCTGGGCGCACGGCAGGACGCCAAGGGCCTGCACCTGGCTTTCAGTGACGGGTTTTGCGGGTATTTCGATCCGGCCGAACTGATCGCCGGTTCGGTGCTCGACGAGGGCTGCCCGGCGCCGCTGCCCTGGACGGCCGACCTGTCGCCGCAGCCGTGGTATGGCTGGGACGATTTGACCGATGCCACCGTGCTGCGCCGCGCGCTCAAGGACTATATCGAACGCGGCTTCATGCTGATCCATGGCACACCGACCCGGGCCGACTCCATCTTGACGATCGCGCGCCGATTCGGCTTCGTGCGCGAGACGAATTTCGGTGCCTTCTTCGAGGTGGTTTCGCGCCCCGACTCGACCGACCTGGCCTACCGGCCGGTCGCGCTCGGCCCGCACACCGACAACCCCTACCGCACTCCGGTGCCCGGCATCCAGTTGCTGCATTGCCTGCAGAACGAGACCTCCGGCGGCCTGTCGACCCTGGTCGACAGCCTGGCGGTGGCCCAGCAGCTGCAGCAGGAAGATCCGCAGGGTTTCGCGCTGCTGGCCAGTGTGCCGGTGCGCTACGAATACCGCGATGCCGACACCTGGCTGGTATCGGTGCAGCCGATGATTGAACTCACCGGCAAGGGCGCGATGATGGGTGTGTTCTACAGTCCGCGGCTCGATGACATTGCGCTGATGTCCGACGAGGACACCCGGGCCTATCACCGCGCGCGCAAGCGTTTCGGCACCTTGCTGTCGGACCCGCAATACGAGTTGCGGTTCCGGCTCGAGCCAGGCCAGCTGATGATGTTCGACAACAACCGGGTGTTGCATGGCCGCACGTCGTTCGACCCCGCCGAAGGCCACCGCCAGCTGCAGGGCTGCTACATTGACCGGGACAGCCCGCGCAGCCTGTACCGGGTATTGAGCCGCCGGCTTGGCGCTGCCGCTGTCTGAACCCACACCCCCACCATCAGGAGCACCGATTCATGGAAACCGTCGAATTCGTCGAGATGAAACATGGCACGAAAGAGGAGTACCTGTTCCTGCACACACTCGAGACCCAGTACATCCGCGCCTTGCCCGACCGATTGCTGGACGCACTCCAGCGGCTCGAAGGCTCGATCGAGGGCTACAAGGTCAGCCGGCTCACGCACTCGCTGCAAAGCGCCACCCGCGCCGAGGCTGATGGTGAGGACATCGAGGTCATCGTTGCCGCTCTGGTGCACGACCTGGGCGACGAACTGGCGCCGGAGAACCACTCGCAAATGGCCGCCGCCATCATCCGGCCTTATGTGCGCGCCGAGGTGACCTGGATCGTCGAGATGCATGGCCTGTTCCAGATGCAGTATTACGCGCAGCACTACGGACGCGATCCGAACGGTCACCTGGCCTGGCGCAAGCATCCCTGGTATGAGTCCTGCATGCGATTTTGCGAACGGTTCGACCAGAACGCGTTCGACCCGGCCTACCCGACCAAGCCACTGTCGTATTTCGAACCGATGCTGCGCGAGGTGTTCAGCCGCGCGCCGTTCGAGCCGCGGGTGCTGAAGGAACCCATGCCGCTGTCCTGACCCGGTCGGTGTCGGGCGGCCCGAACCGGTGACCCTGCCAACGGCAGTTGGATCGGGTGCATAGCGGGCTCACCCCATGGGTGAGGCAGCGCGTGGTCACGAAAGACAGTGTGCACGGGCCACCCCCGCGCAAATCAAGCGATCAGCTGCAGTTTGCAGGGTCAGCAGGGTCGGTCGCCCAGGATCGTCGCCCGGTGCATCACGCGCCGGTGCGGCAGATAGTCAGCCACCGCATAGTGCTGGGTCAGGCGGTTGTCCCAGAACGCGAAGTCGCCGACCTTCCAGCGCCAGCGTACCGTGAACTCGGGCCGCGCGCTATGGGCGTTGAGCAGGCGCAGCATCGCATCACTCTCGATGGCCGTCAGTTCCAGGATGCGGGTCGTGAAACCCTCGCTGACGAAAAGGCCCTTGCGTCCGCTCTCCGGATGGGTGCGTACCACCGGATGCACGACCGGCGGATTGGCCTTGCAGGCCGCCTCCCAGGTGACACGTTCGTCCGCCGTGCGCGCGTACCGGTGCGCCGGGAACGACTTGACCATGTCATGTTCGGCGCTCAGAGCCTCGAGCATGCGCTGCATCGGAGCCGATAACGCCTCCCAGGCCGCGATGTTGCTCGACCACAAGGTGTCGCCGCCGTAGGGCGGCAACTGGCGCGCCGACAACAGCGAGCCCATCGGCGGTGTCTGGATGAAGGTGACGTCGGTATGCCAGTTGTCGTTGTCTGGCGGGTTGTCCGCGTCGGTGTCGAGCACGATGATTTCCGGCACGTCCGGCACCCGCGGGTAGATCGGGTGCATATGCAGTTGTCCGAAACCCTGTGCCAGGGCGCGATGCTGCACTGGCGTGACCGGCTGGTTCTCGAAAAACAGCACATGGTGGGTCAGCAGGGCGCGGCGCAGCGCGTCTCGGGTCGGCTCGACGAGCGGCTCGCACAGGTTCACGCCGTCGATCCGCGCGCCGATCGCAGGTGACAGAGGAACGATCTTCATCGGCATTCTCCGGTTCGGTCCGGGCCGCAACCATTGCGCGCCGGCGTCTTGCCGGATTGTGCCCGCTCCGGCGCGCGCGGGTTGCCCCTGCTAGCATGCCGCTTGTTGTTGCTTTTTGCGCGGCCGGCCGCCGCGTTGCATCACGTGTCAGATCCGCAAGTCCTGGTGGCGTGTTTGTGTGCCCAATGGTGTGGCGTGTGCCGCGATTACGATCGCACGTTCACGCTGATCCGCGAGCGGTTGCCTGGCATGCGATTTGTGTGGGTCGATGTCGAGGACCAGGCGGATCTGGTCGACCCGATCGAGGTCGACAATTTCCCGACCCTGCTGATTGCCCATGCCATGGAGCCGCGCTTCTTCGGCCCCTTGACGCCGCAGCCGGCGATGCTCGAGCGCATCGTGCGTGAGCGCAGCACCCACCACGACCCGGCGCTGGCGCAACGCGCCGACCTGCGCGCGCTGGTGGCACGTCTGCGCGCCGCGGGCTGAGTCGTTCTGCAGGCCCGGGCGCCAGCCCTGCGCGCCGTGGCGTCAGAGCCGGCGCGTCAGCTCCGGTGGGTTGGACGACTTTTTGCGGAAGTGCTCGCTGCCCTCCGGCGCGAGCTTCACACCGGCGCGCCGCACCGCCTCGTCATCGACCTTGTGCAGCGGCGTGTACTGCGGATGGTGGTGCTCGAGATACGGGTTGTTGCGCGCCGCGTTGTAGCAAAAAAGCACCGTCCAGCGCCGGTTTGCAGAGCGGTTCTGGTCCGAGCGGTGCATCAGGTTGGCATGGAAGAAAAGGCCGTCACCGGGTTCGAGTTCCACATAGACCCGCTCCATCTGCCCGAGCATCTGCTCGACCCGGCGCATGTCGGCGCCGACCTGTTCACCCGGCAACACACCGTGCTCGACCCGGCCGGCCAGGTGTGAACCGCGCAGCACCTGCAGGCAGCCGTTGTCGCGGTTGGCGCGGTCGAGCGCGACCATGACGCTGCCCATGTAAGGGTACAGGCAGCCGTTGTGGTACCAGTAGCCGTAGTCCTGGTGCCACTCCCAGGCGCCGCCGTCGAAGGGTTCCTTGGCCGTCAGTTTCGAGTGGTAGTGATAGACCTCGCCGCCGAGCATGTCCTCCATCGTGTCGACGACACGCCGCGAACGCGCCGCCAGTCCGTAGACGCTGTCGCCAGGATGATTCCACAGGGCCATGCGGGTGGACTTGCCTTGCGCGTCCTTGCGGTCGTACAGGCTCGCGCGCAGGTTCGGATCCTGTTCCATGGCCGAACGCAGCAGGCCGATTTCATCGGGGTCGAACAAGGAACGCACGATCAGGTAACCGTCGCGTTCGTACTGGGCGCGCTGGTCGGGGTCAAACAGGCTGGGCATGGTGTTGTCTCCTGTGAGGGGGCTTGTCGGGGTCAGGACGCCAGCATACCCGCTTGCCGCCAACGCAGGCTCACGAACTGCCGGTGCCGGCCATCTGCCGCAGGCAGCCGTACCAGGGGTGGTCGGCCTGGCGCAGGTCGCTGTGGGTCTGGAAATGGTCGCGGCCGGCCTGCACTGCATGGCGCACCGGGCCCGGCTGCAATTGCAGCAGCGCAAACAGGCGCCGGTTCGAGCGGATCACCCGTTCGCTGTCCCGCTCGCCGTGGCTGAGCAGGAACGGCACCCGGTTGCCGATGCTCCAGCACAGCGGGCTCATCACCGCGTCCTGGTCCGGGTTGGCCAGTACCGTGGTGTAGACCCGTTCCTCCAGGCTGCCCGGTATGGGCGCGGGATGGTACAGGTCCATGATGCCGCTGATCGGCAGGCAGCCCCGGATCGCGTCTGACGGCACACCGGCGCTGGCCCAGCGGTCTTGCCGCAAGGCGGTCATCGCGGCCAGATGGCCGCCGGCCGAATGCCCGGACAGGTACAGACGGTTGCCTGCGCCGCCAAGTGCGCCGATGTCCCGGGACAATGCGCCGAGTACGGCCAGACAATCGTCGAGCGGTGCCGGCATCCGGTGTGCTGGCGTCAGCCGGTAGGACGGTGCCACCAGCACCATGCCCAGGCGGGTCACATGGGGTGCCATGAATCGCGCATAGTCGCGGTAGCCGTTGGTCCAGCCGCCGCCGTGCCAGAACACCAGCACCGGCGCCTTGCGGGCGCCGCGCCGCGCGTACACATCGTAGCGTTGCAGCCGGTCGTCGCCGAACGCCAGGTCGCGCGTCTCGACCAGGTCGCCTGGCAGTGTTTCCTGCGCCCAGGTCATGACGCTGACGGCATAGTCTTGCGCTGCCTGGAACGGCATCGGCGGCTGTTGGTCGGGGTCGACGAAGGCAGGCAAGGTCATGGGATGGGTCGCGCGTTTCGTTGCTTGGCGATTGCCTCTCGCGCTTTCAGTCCAGCAGGGGCGCGTAGTGGGTGATGGCGTCGGCAAGCGAATAGGCGGGTGTCCAGCCCAATTCACGCGCGGCCGCGGAAATATCGGATGCGGCGCCGCGCACATGCGCAAAACCGGCGAAACCGCCGGCGGGCTGCACCGCCAGTCGCACCTGCAGCGCAGGATACGACAGGCGCACCGCAGCGACGAAGTCGTTAAAGCTGGACAAGCTGCCCAGGCCGATGTTGTAGACACCCTGGCTGGGCGTGGCTGCGTCGAGCGCCGCGACGTTCGCGCGCGCGCAGTCTCGTGCATCGATGAACTCCTCTCCGCCCTGCCAGACCGTGTACGGATCGTCGATACGCGCCACTTCGCC
>JBBRVD010000084.1:0-15854 GCA_038247175.1 Burkholderiales bacterium
GGCCAGGCCCGTGACAGATTGCGTGTTGCGGAAGTTGGCCTGCAGCACATGCAGCGGTTGGCGCTGCGCGGCGTCGCCCGCCAGACCATGCCAGAACAGCGTCTTGACGGCTGCCCACGAGAAGAAGTTGGGGTGCACGATCTGGTTGGAGTCTCCGCACAGCAGGAAATGGCCCGGGGTCTTCAGGCTGGCCAGCAGCAAGGCGAGTTGCACGCCGGTGAGGTCCTGCACCTCGTCGATGACGATGAAGTCGTACAGGGGCTGCGCCAGCGCCAGCCAGTCGTGGGCGACCAGGTTCAGGTCGAACTGCGCAGTCTCTGCCAGCCACTGCCGATAGCGGCCGAACAGGGCGTGGGCCGCTTCGCGCGCGGCAGGCGCCAGCAGACTCTGGCGGGCGCCGAGCGCCAGATAGTCGGGCAGGCTGAGCGGCCCGGCCGGTGGCGCGCCGATGACGCCGCGAAACTCTTCGAAAAGCGCATGGGCATCGATGTCGCCCAGCGCTCTGGCGGCCGCCCGGTGGCGGTCGAACCAGCCCTGGAAGGCACGGAAGCTGACCTCGCGGCCCGCGGGCACGCGCAGCGTCTCCAGGAATTCGCGCAGGCTGAGGAAGTCGGCCTCCTGCTCGGCATTTTCGTAGCCGTGGGCGTCGTAGAGCGCGCGGGCCGACTGCGCGAGGTAGGCCGATTGGGTCACGTACAGCACCCGGCCCTGCGCTTCGCGCAGCTTGACCAGCGTGACCGCGGTCTTGCCCGAGCCGGCCGAGCCGACCAGGATCACGGGCGCGGGCAGCCGGCGGACGGCCTCCTGGGCGTCGTCAAAGACGATGGGCTTGTCCAGCAGCTCGAACTCGGCGCGCGTGGCGTGCATCCAACGTAGCGGCGTGGCCTCGGCGGCAGGCAAGTTCGCCGCATCGGCGCCGGGTTCATGCTCGATCTTGGATTCGTCGACCGGCGCGCCGCGCAGAAAGCGCGACTTGTCGTAGGCGTGGTTCTCGATGACCTCCAGCGCCAGGCACACGGTCTCGGCGCCATGGCGTGCGAACTGCAGCAGCAGCCGGTTGCTGTGGTCGAGCTTGGCGCGGTAGTAGCCGCCGACATGGAGCTTCTTGACATCGGGGCTCCTGAAGTCACCGGCTTCGATGGCGGAGCGCACCTTGGCAAACGCGGGCTTGACCCGACGCAGGTCGAGATCCTTGTACTGGAGTAGTCGCATGAGGCTGGGTTCGGCTCGGGGCGGTTTGTGGCGGTTCGTGGCGGTTCGTGGCGTTTGCGAAAGTTCAGGGGTAGCATGCCATTCTGCCGGGATCGGACGTCGGGCAACTCGTTGCCACGAGGGCTGACCCTGGCGCACGCAGTGTCGTCGATTGCTGACTGCCTTCAAGGGTCCGGCCGGCTGCGGCGGGTCGAGATCTGTTGCTGGGCCAAGCCAGATTGGCTGACTGCAACCCGTATGAACCGGCCGTCAGACGCGCTGCCGTCTCTCGCGGATCCCGGTTCGAAAGCGGACAACCCAAGCGCAAGCCGGTCCAGCCCGCAGGTTGTGGCATAACGCAGCACCAGCCAGCCCGCCCGCGACACCCGCCTGTGCCAACCCGGTCCCCCATGAACCACGTCGTCCTGTCCGCTCTGTTACCCGTGATCGCGATGATCCTGTCGGGCCTGGCCGCGGGACGTGCGCGCTGGCTCGGGCCGGACGCGTTGCGGCGTTTATCGACGCTGGCGTTCATGGTGCTGACGCCGGTGCTGCTGTTCCGCGCCATGAGCCGGGTCCATGTGGAGCAACTCGACCTGCAGCCGGCGCTGGTTTACACGCTGGCGCTGGCGCTGGTGTTCGCTGCCGTGTTGCGCCAGCACCGCATGAGCCGGCGCGCGGCGGTGCTGGCGCTGGCCGCGACTTATGGCAATTCGGTGATGATCGGCATCCCGCTGATCGCGCTGGCCTGGGGCGAGGCCGGACTGGTCACGCTTTTCACGCTGATTCCCGTCCACTCGCTGCTGCTGCTGACCACAGCCACCGTGGTGCTGGAATTCGCCGCCGCGCGCGAGCAGGTCGCCGCCAGCCCCGATGTCGCGGCCCGGCTGTGGGTCGTGGGCCTGCGAGCGGTGCGCAAGGCACTGATTCACCCGGTGCCGCTGCCGATCATCGCCGGGCTGCTGTTTGCGCAGACGGGCCTGGTCATACCACCGTGGCTCGATGCGCCGATGCTGTGGCTGGGCAAGGCATTCGGCCCGCTGGCGCTGTTCCTGGTCGGCGTGTCGCTGGCCTCGTCCTATATTGGCAAGAACCTGCGTGGCGCCTTGTTGATGACGGGTGTCAAGAACCTGCTGCTGCCGGCGCTAGCCGGTGCGCTGGGCTGGTTGTTCGGCATGTCGGGCCTGCCGCTGGCGGTGATGATCGTCACGGCAGCGTTGCCAGTGGGCGCCAATGCCTTCATGTTTTCGCAGCGGTATGCGGTGGCCCAGGAGACCGTGACCGCCAGTGTCGCGGTATCGACGGCTCTGTCGGCGCTGACCGTCTCCGCTGTGATGCTGCTGCTGGGCGGCTGAGCGCGTGCGAGAGGCCCGCATGCATGCCGGGCGGCTGCGTCAGGGCGCCAGCCGCTCGCGGCTCCATGCGCCGTCGCTGCCCTGCGTGTAACGCAACCGGTCGTGCAGGCGGCTCCTGCGGCCTTGCCAGAACTGCCAGCCGTCCGGCTTGAGCCGGTAGCCACCCCAGTGTGGCGGGCGGGGCGGCTTGAGCAGGAACTGGGCAGCGTATTTCGCGGCATTGGTTACCAGCACCGCGCGGCTGGAGATGACCTGGGACTGGGGCGATGCCCAGGCGCCGATGCGCGAATCCAGCGGACGGCTGTGGAAATAGGTGTCGCTTTCCTCGGCGCTGGTCTTCTCGACCACGCCTTCGATACGCACGGTGCGCTCGAGCTCGACCCAGTGGAACTGCAAAGCGGCATACGGGTTGCCGGCCAGTTCCCGGCCTTTGCGACTGTCGTAGTTGGTGTACCAGACGATGCCGCGTGCGTCATAACCCTTGACCAGTACAACCCGGGTGCTGGGCCGCAACTGGTGGTCGACGGTGGCCAGCGTCATGGCATTGGGTTCGGGCGCCTGGGCGGCGATGGCCTCCTGCAGCCACTGGGCAAACTGCTGGAGCGGATCGGCGTGGGACGCGTCCTCGCTGAGTTCGGCCCGTTCGTAGCTCTTGCGCAGGTCGGCGATGTTGTTCATGGCATCAGTATAGGAATGCGGGTGACGGCCCGCCCCGCGATCGATCAATGCCCGTGGCAGCGGGCGTGGGATAACAAGTGGTGCAATGCGGGATCGTGGATGCCGCGTTCGCGCAGGCAATGCAGCGTCTGGCTGGCGTAGTCCAGCGTGGTGCCGTAGCGGCCACGCGCATGGTCGAAGATGGCGCGGTATTGCCCGGCGCTGAGCTCTCCGGTGTAGTTCGGGCTCTTGCGCGACAACGTGAACCCGAGTGCCCGCACCGGGCCCGCGTCGCTGCTGCACGGCAGCCAGCGCGGATCGTAGACGCCGGTCACCATTTCGCGGTCCCACAGTCGGTGCAGCACCGCCTCGCCCTCGCGGCGCGGCACCCGCAGCACGGCACCATGGCAACTGCCGCCGGACAACAGCGCGAACACCAGACCGGGAACCTCGGGCGTGCCGCGGTTGACGCGGCTCCACATCTTGAGCGCCCGGTGCCAGCCATGCACCCGCGCCAGCCGCTGTTCGGACGCCTCGAAGTCGGGTCGCCAGATCAGCGAAGCATAGGCGAACACCCACAGGTCCTGCTGGCCACCCCATTCGCGCGTCGTGCGATGCAGCAGCGCAATGGGGTCGCGCAAGGCGGGCGGACAAGGCGTCATGCTGGGTCGGTGGGCAAGGTGTCGTTGACCGAGTGTCACTGTAGCTGCATGCGCAAACACCGCAGCGGCCCCGGGATGTCTTCGGGGTATGCAAGTACGGTGCCAGGTGCAGGGCCTGGCAGAGACCGTGCCAGCTGCAAGGTCTGGCAGGGCCTGGCGGAGACTGGTTTGGTAACCGATTGGTAACGCCAAGGCCGGCACGCATGGCCGATCCGGTTTACGATTCCGCGTTGTAACTAAGTTACCGAAAATCATGAAACTGCATAGTCAACTGGAAGCGGTCACGGCGCGAATCCGAGTTCGTAGCGCCGCGACGCGTGGTGCCTATCTGCAGCGGGTGGCCGCTGCGGCGAACCGGCCGCCCGGGACCGAGCGCATGGGTTGCGCCAATGTGGCGCATGCGCTGGCCGCCATGCCCGATGTGGACAAGGCCGTGGCCATGCCGACCGGCAAGGCGCTGATACCGGTGCGCGCACACCGCGCCTCGAACATCGGCATCGTCACGGCCTACAACGACATGTTGTCGGCGCATGCGCCACTGCAGCACTACCCGGACCTGGTCAAGGCCGAGGCGCGCCGGCACGGCGCAACCGCACAAGTGGCTGGCGGCGTGCCGGCCATGTGCGATGGTGTAACCCAGGGCACGCCCGGCATGGAACTGAGCCTGTTCTCGCGCGACGTGATCGCCATGGCCACTGCGGTCGCGTTGTCGCACGACATGTTCGATGGCGCATTGATGCTGGGCGTTTGCGACAAGATCGTGCCGGGACTGTTGATCGGCGCGCTGCATTTCGGTCATCTGCCCACGGTATTCGTGCCGGCCGGGCCGATGACATCCGGCCTGTCCAACAGCGCCAAGAGCAAGGTCCGGGAGCGGGCCGCGCAGGGCCTGGTCAGCCGCGCCGAACTGCTGCAGGCCGAATCGCAGGCCTACCACGGCATGGGTACCTGCACCTTTTACGGTACGGCCAACAGCAACCAGATGTTGCTTGAGGCGATGGGATTGCATGTGCCCGGCACCGCCTTCGTCAATCCCGGCCAGGCCTTGCGCGAGGAACTGACCCGCGAGGCGGTGCGCACCGTGCTGGGCCGGGCGAGCCCGCTCGACGGGGCCGCGGCGCAGGCTGCAGTCAAGGGGTCGTGCGCCCCGATCGGCGAGCTGGTCGATGAACGCTGCATCGTCAATGCGATGGTGGCGCTGCTGGCAACCGGTGGCTCCACCAACCACCTGATCCATTGGGTGGCGGTGGCGCGTGCGGCCGGCATCGCGATCGACTGGGACGACTTCGCCGCGCTGTCCAGCGTGGTGCCGCTGTTGACGCGGGTCTATCCCAACGGCACGGCGGATGTCAACGCGTTCCAGGCGGCCGGCGGCCCGGGGTACGTGTTGCGCGAGTTGCGCGACGCCGGACTGCTGCACGCCGACGTGGCCACGGTGCGCGCCGAGGGGATCGATGCCTTCACGCGGATTCCCCATGCCCAGGGCGGTGGACTGACCTGGCAGGATCCGGGCGTGTCGGGTGACGACACCGTCGTGCGCCCTGCATCCGATCCGTTTGCCGCCACCGGCGGGTTGCAGTTGCTGCAAGGCAACCTGGGTCGCAGCGTGATCAAGGTATCGGCGGTACCGGACGACCGGCATGTAGTCGAGGCGCCAGCCCGGATCTTCGATTCGCAGGAGGCGCTGCAGCAGGCCTTCAGCGCTGGCGAACTCGAACAGGACGTCGTCTGCGTCGTGCGCTGGCAGGGCCCGCAAGCCAACGGCATGCCCGAGCTGCACAAGCTCACGCCGCCGCTGGCGGTGCTGCAGGGCAAGGGTTTCAAGGTGGCACTGGTAACCGACGGGCGCATGAGTGGCGCATCGGGCACGGTGCCAGCGGCCATCCACGTGTCGCCCGAAGCAGCCGCTGGCGGTCCGCTGGCCCGGTTGCGCGACGGTGATCGGGTCAGGATCGACGCCGATGCCGGTATGCTGCAAGCGCTGGTCGATCCGCAGGAGTGGGCGCGGCGGCCAGTGGCGACGATGCCGCGGCAGCAGGTACTGGCCAATGGAGTGGGCATGGGCCGCGAACTGTTCGCGGGCATGCGGCGCCATGTGACCACAGCAGAAGAGGGAGCCTGTTCATGGTTATAGCCGACAAGCAACTGACGGCGCTGCAGGTGATGCAGGACGCACCGGTGATACCGGTGATCGTGCTGCATGACGTGGCGCATGCGGTGCCGATGGCGCGTGCGCTGGTCGCGGGCGGCGTCCGGATGCTGGAGGTCACCCTGCGCACGCCGCAGGCGCTGGCCTGCATGCACGCCATTGCACGGGACGTACCGCAAGCGGTGCTCGGCGCCGGCACGGTGCGCAGCGCCGCCGACGCCCGGGCGGCAGCCGATGCCGGGGCACGATTCGTGGTCAGTCCCGGTTACACGCAGGCCCTCGGCCAGGCCTGCCGCGACCTGGCGCTGCCACTGTTGCCGGGCGTGGCGACTGGCAGCGAAATCATGGTGTGCCAGGAAGGCGGCTGGAACGAACTGAAGTTTTTTCCGGCGATGCAGGCCGGCGGGGCGGCGATGCTCAAGGCCTGGAGCGGACCATTTGGCGAGGTACGGTTTTGCCCCACCGGCGGCGTGTCACCGGCCAATGCGCCCGAACTGCTGGCCCTGCCCAATGTGGTCTGCGTCGGAGGTTCCTGGCTGGTGCCCGCCGACGCGTTGGCGCAGGGGGATTGGGGGCGCATCACGCAACTGGCGCGCACGGCAGCAGCACTGTCGAGAACATCCGCGTGAGCGAGGGCAGACGGGATTGTTCAAACCGCCGCAGCAAACTCAACCGTATTTCCAGAACATCACACCCGTCAGCACGATGGCCCAGGCCAGCACGGCCTGGCGCACCGCGTGTTGTGGAATGCGCCGGATGATGAAGACCGCGCTGTAACCTCCCAGGCTCGATGCGACCAGGATCGGAACCGCGTAGACCCAGACGATCTGTCCCGAGGGCAGAAACACGAGCAGCCCGGCGGCGCTCAGCGCCACCACCATCAGGTTCTTCTTGGCATTGGCCTTGTGGATCGACGTTTCGCCCGCCATCGCCAGCGCCGCCAGCAGGATGATGCCCAGGCCAGCGCCGAAGAAGCCACCGTAGACCATCAGTACGAACTCGAACGCCAGGATGGCGCGGCGCGATGGACCCTGGCTGGGTTTGCGCCAGGCGTGCAGTCGCCGCTTGATCCATTCGCCGAATGCGAAGAACAGCGTGGCGGTCAGCATCAGCCAGGGAACGGCTTTCTCGAAACGCACTTCGCCGGCCCAGATCAGCAGCAGGCTGCCGGTCAATCCGCCCGCCGAGGCCACGATCAGGTTGGCGCGCACATCGTGGCGCATGTCGGCCAGTTCCTTGCGGTAGGCCACCAGCGCCATCATGTTGCCGGGTATCAGCGCGACCCAGTTCGTGATGTTGGCCGACATGGGTGGCAGCCCGGCCGCCAGCAGCATGGGGAAGGTCAGGAAACTGCCACCCCCCGCAACCGCGGTCACTGCACCGGACAGAAAACCACCCGCGAACAACAAGGCCAGGGTGGCAATTTCCATGGGGTGTGGCCGGGTCAGCGGGGGCGGAGCATGCGCATGCGCATGCGTCTATCGTATTCGACCCGATCTCGCGGCCAGCGGCACGCCGCGCGCCGCTCAGTCGACTTTGGCGCCTGCGGCCTTGATGATCGCAGGCCACTTGGCCAGGTCATCCTGGATCAGCTTGGTGAAGGCGGTCGGGGCTTGCACCGGCGCGAACTCGAAGCCCTGGGCTGCGAGTTTCTCCCGCGTGGCCGGCTGGGTCATGATCTTGCCGATCTCGGTATTCAGGCGCGCGATGATATCGGCCGGCGTGCCGGCCGGTGCGACAAATCCGAACCAGGTATTGACCTCGTAACCCTTGACACTGGCGTCCATCGTGGGCAACTGCGGCATCAGGGGAGACGTCGTCGTGCTGGTGACGGCCAGGCCCTTGAGCTTGGCTTCCTTGATCTGGTTGATCACGGTGGGGGTGTTGAAAAAGCCCATGTCGACTTCGCCGGACATGACCGCCAGGATGCCTTGCGGCGCGCCCTTGTAGGGCACGTGCAGCAGGTTGGCCCCGGTGAGTTGCCCGAACAAAACGCCCGACAGATGGTGGCTGGTGCCGCTGCCACCGGAGGAGAAGGTCATGCCGCCCGACTTGGCCTTGGCGGCGGCGACGACGTCGAGCACCGAATTGGAAGGGCTGTTCGGTGGCACGATCATCACGTTCGACACACCGCCGACCAGAATGATGGGCGCGAAATCCTTCAGCGAGTCGTAACCGGGCTTCGAATACAGGGCCTGGTTGAAAACCAGTGTGCCCTGCGACGCGAATTCGATGGTGTAACCGTCAGCCGGCGTCCGGGCCAGCTCGGCCATTGCGATGGTGCCACCGGCACCGGGTTTGTTCTCCACCACGACCGACTGGCCGAGCGCCTTGGAGAGCTCGGCGCCGATGGTGCGCGACAGGATATCGGCCGTGCTGCCGGCGGCCAGAGGCACGATCAGGCGAATCGGTTTGGACGGATAGCCCTGCTGCGCCATCGCGCCGGCGAATGGTGCGGCGGCCAGCACGATGGTCATCGTGGCCAGGAACCGGGAGCGGGTGGTTTTCATGGGGATCCTTTTCATGGGTTGAACCGCGTTCAGCGGGGAAGGGAAAGCGATGTCGGCAGGTTGTGCAATCTGCGTGCCAGGCGCAGAGCTTCAGCGCATCAGATAGGTCGGACTCGACCAGATCCGGTGACCGTCGGCCAACGTGATGCAGACGTACAGGGCATCTTCGCCGATCTGGCTGCGGCTGATGCGCCGGCTCAGCCGTGCCGTGCGTGTCGTGTTCTCGTCCGGCAGCCGGAACAGCCGCATCTGGCGCGAAATTCCGCCGCCGGTTTCCAGCACCGTGTCGTGCAGGCCAATGTCCGACAACGCGATGTCGGCCTGAACTAGTGCGGTGTCGATCTTCAGACGACCCTGGCGCGCATCGGCGAGCAACAGTTCGGCGCCGCCGAATCCACCGGTGGTCAACGCCGACCAGGCGAGTTGGTTTGGCGCGGGCTGCTTGAGCGGTTTGTCGATGTTCCACAGGTTGATCGGCGTGAAGGATTCGATCTGGTTGTCGCTGAACGTGGCGGTACCGTCCCACACGCTCTGGCGACCGCGACCGCGGTACTCCGAACCCTCCCAGAGGATGCGGATGCGCCGGCCCAGTGGCCCGGCGCCGTAGGGGCGCCACGTCTCCAGCACCTGCATGCGGTTGCGGATCTCGATGCGTTCGATCGGCGCCGCGGTTGACACATCGATGTTGAATGTCACCGCATCGGCGTCCGAGCGCAGGATGTCGCCCATGCGGGCCTCGCGCACCGGGCCACTGACCGTGCCACCCATATTGGGGTCGTCGCCGTACTGGTCGGCCGGCGTGTCGAACACCACCTGGGTGTCGAGGAAGGCGCGACACCCGGTGGTGGCGTAGTGGTGCCGTCGGCGCAGCGCATCGAACAATCCGTCTCGGGTGAGTTCAGTCGCCAGCAGGCAGGACAGGCCGCCGTAGGCACCGAATAGCGATGCGCCCGGATGGCTGGCGCCGTGGCGGCCCTTGTGGCCGTCCGAATTGGCCAGGATGCCGACCCGGTACCCTTGCTCGAACGCGTCGGCCAGTAGCCACTCGAAGGTGCCCCAGTCGGAATGGATCTCGATCGAGCGCTCGATGCGCCCGTCGTGGGCGACCTTGATGTCGGCATAACGCCCGCCAATATGGGCAAACACCACGCAGTTCTCGTCGGCCAGCGCCTGGAACAGGTCGGCTGCGCTGTTGGCGTCGGTGTGCACGTCGCTCAGGTCCTCCACCAGTGCATGGTGCGAGCGGTGGATCTGCCGCCCTTCGTCGCGGTACAACACGTTGCGATCGCCGCCCAGGCCGGTGTTGCCAGACCACTCGTAGCCCGGGAACATGATGAAGCGGCCGTCCTGGTTGAACTCGGCGCTCAGCCGATTCAGTTCGTTCCAGAACGGCGTCGTGATCTGGAAGTCGTTGCCCTGGTGGCTCATCGCGTCGAGGAAGGCGCGGTCGCGCGCGAACGCCATCAACGCGCGCGCCGAGTTGGTTCCGATGGTCTCCTCTGACTGACCGTGCAGGTCGGCCCAGTACGGCAGCAGGCCGCCGTGATCGGTGATGCGCAGCGGGTTCGACCGGCACACGACAGTACCGTCGGCGTCGCGCACCGTGACGCGCAGCTCGCCCGTCTGCGTGACCCGCAGTTTGTCGATCATCGTGGACAGGCAGCCCGCCTGCACGTCGATCGCCTCGGGCAGGCCTCGCACCGGCAGCGACGGCTCCAGCGTGAAGCGACGGCTGACCTGATGACTGGGATTGCCCCACTTGTCCTCGCCCTTGAAGCCGAGCATGAAGTCCTGCCCGATGCGCCGCTCGGTTGGCAGGACCGCCTTGTAAAGTACCGCCGGGCCGGCGACGATCGGTATGCACGGCTGCTCGGGCAACTCGACGAAGTTGTAGGTGGCGAAGGCGTCCGCCAGCACCTTGAATTCGAAGGTCGGCTCGGTAAAGGTCTGCACCCGGATGCCGGGCGAACCCTGGCGCGTGTCGCCAATGCGCACGATGATGGTGTCGCCCTCGCGCAGGAAGCCGCGCTGCACCCGGATCGACAGCGTCTTGTCCCAGGGCCGGATATTGCCTTTCTGGTCGTAACGCAGTTCCAGCACCGCGCCGTTGCTGGCTTCGGCCGTCACGTAGTTCCAGCCCTTCGGGTCGGTGAACTGCATCTTGCCCATGTCGCTGGCGAAGCGATGCACGATCTTCAGGCTGCCGGTGTCGTCGACGCCGAAATAGCCAGCGGTGTAGGTCAGCAACAGGCTGGTGAAGGCCCCGGCCTCGACCGGTGTAGTCGGGGTGATGCTGGCCTTGCCGACGCGGTCGCGCAGGTAGGTGGAGTGGAAGGCGTTGTTGCGCATGGTTTTTGATGGATGTCAGGTGAGGGAGCCAGAGGCTCGGGACATCGGCGCAGCTTGGTCAGGCGGGTTGAAGTCGAACTTCAGGGCATACGATGTTGGGGGCACCAACATGCGCTGGAAGCTGATGACCTGCCGGCCGAAACTGCGCGCGGTGATATGCACCTGCAGCCCCATGGTGCCCGGCGGCACGCCCATGACGCGGGCCTCGGCCGCTTCGATCGCCATCATGTTGGCCAGGCCGTCGGATTGCAGCGTGGGTGCCGCGAAGTCCTGCTCGAGCACCGCCTTGAGGTTGGTGTCGGACAGCCGCCGGGCCGCCATGCGCAGCAGGCGACCGAAACGGCTCGCCGGCAGGTAGATCTGGCTGACGCAGGTGAACTTGCCGCCGATGTCCAGGCTGCGACGCAGCATCACATACCCCTTGGGGTCGGGACCGAGCACCACCGACCACGGGCCGGCCTGCGCTTCGAGTCGGCGCTCCAGCATGGTGGCGAACACCGGCAACTCCCGGCCACCGTCGGTCGGACAGAAGCGGAAATGCCAGGAACCGGCGATGGGTTGGCGCGTGCTGCCGACGAAGGTGCCGTGGCCCTGGCGGCGCACGAGGAAGCCTTCGTCCATCAGGCGGCCGAGCGCCTTTTGCGTCGTGCCCAGGCTCAGGCCGAGCATCAGGCTGAGTTCGCGCTCGCCGGTGATCCGGGATCCGGCCGGGAGTTCACCGGCTTCGACTGCGTCGACGATTGCCGCGCGCAGCCGCGCATGCTTGGGCATGGCCGTGGCGGCAGCTGCCTGGAAGCGCAGAACGATCGGGCCGGAAGGGATGGCCATCGACACATTCTAGGAGGCGTGGTTCCGGTCCGTCAATGGCACTGAAGCTATAGAGCTTTCCATCGCGGCTGATGCGCCAGTATCGGGCGCTGGTGCACCCCGATGGCGCAGCCTGACGCGCAGGCCGCAAACCCGATGCGGCTGCGTGGGGCCTTGTGTCGCAGTTGCAGGGACGAAGCGGTCGGTCGCTTTGCGTATCCGGTTCAGAGGTCTTTGACCAGCCGCAACGCGTCGTAGATGGCCGCATGGGTATTGCGCGCCGATACCGCATCGCCGATGCGAAACAGCTGGAACAAACCCGAACCCGCGACCGGTGCGGTCTGCGGCGTGCCATCGATCAGCGCCGGGTAGTCGACCGCGCCCTGGTTGCTCGACTGCGCCTTGAGCGCAAAGTACAACTCGTCCAGCGGTCGCGTTCCGTGGTTGACCACCACCTGGTCGACCCGCCGCTCCTTGCGCACGCCGCCATAGTCGCTGCCGACCAACGCCAGCAGCGCGTCGCCGTCGCGCTGCACGGACTCCAGCCGGAAGGTCACGGTGAAGGTCACATCATGCTTCTGCAGGCTGCGCATGTAGGGAACCAGGTTCATCGCCATCACCTCGGGTGCGAACGCGCGGTCGGGCGTCATGATCTCGACCCTGGCACCGCAATGGGCGATGACCTCGGCGGCCTGCAGGGCAGGGTGGTCGCCGGCATCGTCGAACAGCAGCACGTTCCTGCCCGGTTTGACGTCGCCACTGAGGATGTCCCAGCTCGACACCACCAGTTCATTGCCCGCACTGAGCACCGCGGTGTGCGGCAGGCCGCCGGTGGCGATGATGACGACATCGGGCTTCTCGGCCAGCACGGTGCCAGCGTCGGCCAGCGTGTTGAAACGCATGACCACGCCGCGTTCCTCGCAGCGCGCGAGACGCCAGTCGATGATGCTGATCATCTCGCGCCGGCGCGGGCTCTGGCTGGTGAGCCGGATCTGGCCACCCGCCTTGGGCGCGGCCTCCAGAACAACCACGTCGTGGCCACGCGCCGAAGCGACGCGGGCGGCCTCAAGGCCGGCGGGTCCGGCGCCGACGACAACGACCTTGCGCTTGATGGCGGCAGGCGTGATCTCGTGCGGCATGGTCAACTCACGCCCGGTAGCCGGGTTGTGGATGCAATACGCCTCGCCGCCCTGGTAGATACGATCGAGGCAGAAATTGGCACCGACGCAGGGACGGATCGTGCCCTCCTGGCCCGCCATGATCTTGCGCACGATATGCGGGTCGGTCAGGTGGGCGCGGGTCATGCCGACCATGTCGAGTTTGCCGGATGCAATCGCATGGCGTGCGGTGGTGACGTCCTGGATCTTGGCGGCGTGAAAGGTCGGAAAACCGGTGGCGGCGCGGATCTCGCCGGCAAAGTCCAGGTGCGGATTGCTGCGCATGCCCTGCACCGGGATCAGGTCGGTCAACCCGGCATCGGTGTCGATATGGCCGCGCACGATGTTCAGGTAGTCGACCAGGCCGCTGTCCTTGAGCATCTGCGAGATCGTGATGCCGTCCCTGGCCGACACACTGTCGGGCAAGGTGTCGTCGGCTGCATAGCGCAGCCCCAGGATGGGTTTGTCGCCGACCCGCTTGCGCACGGCGCGCAACACGTCGAACGCAAACCGCACCCGGTTCTCCAGGCTGCCGCCATACGGCGCATCGAGCGTGTTCGTCAGCGGCGACCAGAATTGTTCCATCAAGTGGCCATACGCCTCGAACTCGACTCCGTCCACGCCGGCCGCGACCATGCGTTCGGTGGCGTCGACATAGTCCTGGATGATGCGGCTGATGTCCCAGTCTTCCAACTTCTTCGGAAAGGCCCGGTGCGCCGCCTCGCGTTCGTGCGAGGGCGCGACCACCGGCAACCAGTCGGCCTTGGACCAGGTGGTGCGCCGGCCCAGGTGGGTGAGCTGGATCATCACCGCGCAGCCGTGTTCATGGATCGCGTCGGTCATGTCGCGCATCCACGGCACCACCTCGTCCTTGTAGGCCAGGATGTTGTTGAACACCGGCGGGCTGTCGCGGGAGACGGCGGCCGAGCCCGCCGTCATCGTCATCGCGACGCCGCCCTTGGCACGTTCGACCTGGTAGGCACGGTACCGTTCCTTTGGCATGCCGTCTTCCGGGTAGGCTGGCTCATGGGCAGTGACCATGATGCGGTTCTTCAGCCGCAGGTGGCGCAGCTGGAACGGCTGGAGCAGGGGATCGTTGCGGATGGACATCGGGATGCTTTCAGTACCACTGATCCGTCATCGACGCCTTCTTGCGCGCAACAAAGTCGCGCAACGACTCGTCCACGGCCTCGTCGATCGGCGGCGCCTGGTATTGGGCCAGAGACGCCTTCCAGCGGCCGTTGGCACGTTGGGCACTGTCCCGTGCGCCATCTTCGCTCCAGGTCTCCCAGGGCCGGTCGTCCGAGAGGGTGGAATCGAAGAAGGCGGTGGTGTAGTTGGCCATGGTGTGGGCGCAGCCCAGGAAGTGGCTGCCGGGTCCGACCTCCTTGAATGCGTCGATGGCCAGCGTGTTGTCGTCGACAGTGATTCCGGCCAGGTAGCTGTGCAGCGCGCCACAGAAGTCGGCGTCCATCATGAACTTCTCGTAACTCATCGATAACAGGCCATCCAGGAACCCCGCCGAATGCAGGATGAAGTTGGCGCCGCAGTGCACCGCCGACAGCATCGACATCACCGACTCCTGCATCGCCTGGCCGTCTGGCAACTTGGAGGTCGTGAACGAGCCCGCACAACGCAGCGGCAGGCCGAGCCGGCGGGCGAGCTGGCCGATCACCATGGAGCCGATGGCTGGCTCGGGTGTACCGAAGGTGGGCGAGCCCGAGCGCAACGACATGCTGGACAGAAAGTTGCCGTAGATCACCGGTGCGCCGGGCCGTTCGAGCTGCGTGATGGCACAACCGACCATGGTCTCGGCATGGGCCTGCGCGATCGCGCCGGCATTGGTCACCGGGCCCATCGCGCCGCCCAGAATGAACGGCACGATCACGGCGGCCTGGTTGGCGCGTGCATAGGCGCGCGCCGCCCTGGTCATGGTGCCGTCCCACAACAGCGGCGAGTTGACGTTGACGTTGCCCAGCACGACGCAGTTCTTGTCGACGAAATCGGCACCGAACAGCAGCCGGCTCATCTCGACCGAGTCTTCGGCCCGTTGCTCCGACGTGATCGAACCCATGTAGGCCTTGTCGGAATACCGCATGTGGGCATACACCATGTCCAGGTGCCGCTTGTTGACCGGCACGTCGGTGGGTTCGCACACGGTGCCACCCGAGTGGTGCAGCCAGGGGCAGTTCCAGGCCAGCTTGATGAAGTTCTGGAAATCCTCCAGGGTGCCGTAACGGCGGCCTTTGTCCAGGTCCATCACAAACGGCGATCCATACGCCGGCGCGAACACCACGTTGTTGCCGCCGATCTGCACCGAGCGCGCCGGGTTGCGCGCATGCTGGGTGAACTCCTTGGGCGCGGTTTTCAGGATCTCGCGCAGGTGGCCCGGTTCGAAGCGCACCCGCATGCCATCGACCGTGGCACCAGAGTGGCGGAACATGGCCAGGCACGCATCGTCGTCGCGGATGTCCAGGCCGACCTCGGCCAGGATACGGTCGGCAGCGGCCTCGATCTTGCGCAGGTTCTCCTCGCCCATGATGTCGTAGGTGGGGATGTTGCGCCGGATATAGGCCGGCGCGGCCGGCTTGGCGTTCGGGTCGCGGCGCTCGCGGCCGCCGCGGCGGTGGCGCTTGGTATCAGTCTCGTTCATGATGGTGGGCCCGGATGTGACGGCTGCGATTCGCCGAAGTGTTCCGATGGTAAGGAAATTTCAGCGACTATTCGGTCCAGCTGCAGGCGGAGATCCAGGGCCAGAGGGGGGCCGCGCTCGACACCTGTCTTCGATCCGACAAGGTCAACAGTCATCGACTGCGCATTCTGACGCAGGATGATGCGGCATTTGATGCACGGCGGCGGACATGCGAAGCACCATCATGATCAGGACGATCAGGACGATCAGGACGATCAGGACGATCAGGCGATCAGGCGATCAGGCGATCAGGACGATCAGGACGATCAGGACGATCAGGCGATCAGGCGATGGCTCTCGCGGCTGCGGGAGTGGAGAAGTCCGA
>JBBRVD010000085.1:0-15806 GCA_038247175.1 Burkholderiales bacterium
TATCCGACCGTCAGGTTGAGCTTGGCGCCCTGCGCCTGAGCCTTGTAACCGACGCCAACCAGGCTCAGCTTGCGCTCGAAACCCTTGCTGACACCGACCACCATGTTGTTGACCAACTGACGCATCGTGCCCGACATCGCATTTGCGGCGCGCGATTCGTTGTTGGGCACAAACGTCAACTTGCCAGCGTCGCTGCTGATCTTGACGAGGGCATTCTGGGCCAGTTGCAAGGCACCGCCGGCACCCTTGACGCTGATCTGGTCGGCCTTGACCGTCACATCGACGCCGGCAGGAATCAGCACCGGCATTTTTCCAATACGGGACATATTCAGTTTCTCCTCAGCGCCACGCCATCAGGCCACGTAACACAGGACTTCGCCACCGACACCGGTAGCACGCGCCTTGCGGTCGGTCATCACGCCCGCCGGTGTTGTGACGATGGCTACACCCAGACCGTTCTGGACCTGGGGCAGCGTACCTTTGCCGCGATACACGCGCAGGCCGGGGCGGCTCACGCGCTCGATGCGTTCGATCACCGGACGGCCAGCGTAATACTTCAACGCAATTTCAAGCTCGGACTTGCCAGCGTCGGTCTTCACGGTGAAGCCGTCGATATAGCCTTCGTCCTTCAGCACCTGTGCAATGGCCACTTTCACCTTGGACGACGGAACGGATACGGTCGTCTTGGCCACCATCTGCGCGTTGCGGATGCGTGTCAAAAGGTCCGCGATAGGATCACTCATGCTCATGTCTATGTCTCCTCGCGCTTACCAGCTGGCCTTGACCACGCCGGGAATTTCCCCTGCCATTGCCATTTCACGAATCTTCGCGCGCGCCAGACCGAAGTGCTGGAACGTGCCGCGCGGGCGTCCGGTGATGGAACAACGGTTACGTTGCCGGGTCGGATTTGCGTTGCGCGGCAGCTTTTGCAGCGCCAGGCGCGCCACGGCGCGCTCGTCGTCCGTGCGTTGTGCGTTGCCAGCGATGCCCTTGAGTTCCGCGTGTTTCTTCGCGTACTTGGCAACCAGTCTGTCGCGCTTGAGTTCGCGCTGGATCAAAGATTTTTTAGCCAAGGTTCACCTCAGTTCTTGAACGGAAAACGGAAGCCCGCGAGCAGTGCCTTGCACTCTTCGTCCGACCTGGCCGTCGTGGTGATGCTGATATTGAGACCCCGCAAGGCGTCGACCTTGTCGTATTCGATCTCCGGAAAAATAATCTGCTCTTTCACACCGATGTTGTAGTTGCCGCGGCCGTCGAAAGCACGACCGGAGATGCCGCGGAAGTCCCGCACCCGGGGTAGCGCCACGGTCACGAAACGATCGAGGAACTCGAACATATGCACGCCGCGCAGCGTGACCATGCAACCGATGGCCTGGCCTTCACGGATCTTGAAGCCGGCAATCGGCTTCTTGGACTTGGTGACGACCGGCTTCTGGCCGGCGATCTTGGTGAGGTCGGAGACCGCATTTTCCATGACCTTCTTGTCGGCGACCGCCTCGCTCACACCCATGTTGAGTGTGATCTTGGACAGCCGCGGAACCTGCATCACGGACTTGTAGCCGAACTTGGCCATCATTTCCGGAGCGACTTTCTCGCGATAGTGTTGCTGCAGACGCGCCATGTTCATGCCACCTTGATTTCTTCGCCGCTGGACTTGTAAACCCGAACGCGTTTACCGTCAGCCAGCGACTTGATGCCGACCCGGTCTGCCTTGCCGGATGCAGCGTTGAAAATTGCGACGTTGGACTGGTGGATCGGCATCGCCTTTTCCACGATGCCGCCCGTCGTGCCCTTCATGGGATTGGCCTTGGTGTGCTTCTTCACCAGGTTGATGCCCTCGACCAGAATAAGCGAGTCGTCCTTGCGCAGCGAAACCTTTCCGCGCTTGCCTTTGTCGCGGCCCGCGATGACGATGATCTCGTCGCCTTTGCGAATCTTGTTCATGGCTTGCTTGTCCTTACAGTACTTCGGGAGCCAGCGACACGATCTTCATGAACTTCTCGGTCCGCAGTTCGCGCGTGACCGGCCCGAAGATGCGCGTACCAATCGGCTCGAGCTTGGCATTGAGCAGCACCGCGGCATTGCCGTCGAACTTCACCAGGGAGCCATCGCTGCGGCGGATGCCCTTGGCAGTACGCACCACCACCGCGCTGTAGATCTCGCCTTTCTTGACGCGACCCCGCGGAGCGGCTTCCTTGATGCTCACCTTGATGACATCGCCCACGCTGGCGTAGCGGCGCCTGGAGCCGCCGAGCACCTTGATGCACAGGACGGATTTGGCGCCGGTGTTGTCGGCGACTTCCAATCGAGATTCAGTCTGGATCATGTATGTGTTTCCCAACTTGTCCCCGTATCGCCCCAAGCATGATGCTTGTCACTTACAGGTCAGTCTTGGGCCCGTCGTTGGCAGCGTGAACCACTCACACCACCTCGTATTGGGCAGATTCTTATCCGCTCAATGAAGAGCGAAGCCAGCGATTATGCATCACGAACCAGGGAGCGTCAACGAACAGGCTTCAAATCCAGCAAATATTTTTCGGCCAGCGCCTCAAAGGCCGCCAACTGCGGGTCGCATGCAGTCTCTTCTTGCAGGATGTCCGCCACCCGGGGCCCGAGTTGCCGCGCGGCCCTCGCGTCGAGAAACAGCATCCGGGAGCGTCGCGCCAGCATGTCTTCGACGGTGCGGGCGTATTCGACACGGGCCGCAAACCGCACCATCGCCTCGGACAGCCCCGGCGCCAGCCAATGCCCGGCACCGGGCAGCGATTGCACCAGCGCCTGGTCGTCGCCATAACTGTGCGGGCCGGGAGCCAGGCTGATCGACGTGGCCGACCGCGGCGTCTGGTGCTGGGCGCCGGCAAGCCGGAAATGCAGGGTCGCGCCAGCCGGGCGTGCTGGCAGCAAAGCCTTGTCGAAACAGGTCTGCAACACGTCCTCGGCCATCGCCCGATAGGTCGTCCACTTGCCGCCGGTCACCGTGACCAGGCCGCTGCGGCTGACCAGCACCGTGTGCTCCCGGCTCAGGCTCTTGGTGTTGACGCCGTCGTCATCCTGCGGCTTGACCAATGGCCGCAGGCCGACCCAGACGCTGCGCACGTCGGCGCGTGTCGGCGCCTTGCGCAGGTACCGGGCCGCTTCCGTGAGGATGAAATCCACCTCCTCCTGGAACGGATCGGGCTCGCGCGCCAGATCGCTGCGCGGGGTATCGGTCGTGCCCAGAATCACCTTGCCCAGCCAGGGAACAGCAAACAATACCCGGCCGTCGGCGGTCTTGGGCACCATCAAGGCGTTGTCGCCGGCCAGGAATTCCCGGTCGACGACCATGTGCACACCCTGGCTCGGTGCGACCATGGGCCGGGTCGGCCGTCGGCCGTCGCCCCGGTTGGCCTCACCGTCCTTCTGGCGCAAATCATCGACCCAGACCCCGGTGGCGTTGATCACGCAGCGCGCGCGCAGTTCCAGCGCCTGGCCACTTTCGGTATCGGTGCAGCGCAGCCCGACCACCTTGCCCCCCGCGCTGATCAGGTCATCCGCGCGGCAATAGTTGACCAGCAGCGCGCCCTGGCTGGCCGCGCTGCGGGCCAGCGCCAGTGCCAGCCGGGCATCATTGAACTGGCCGTCCCAGTATTGAACACCGCCACACAAGCCATCGGCACGCGCATTCGGCAACAGGGCCAAGGTCTTGCTGCGGCTCAGAAAACGGGTCGCGCCGAGCGCAGCCTTGCCGGCGAGCAGGTCGTAAGCCTTGAGCCCGGCGCCATAAAAGGGGGTTTCCCACCATTGGTAGGACGGCATGACGAACGCCAGCGGCTGCGCCAGGTGCGGCGCATTGTTCAGCAGCGTGGTGCGCTCGCGCAGGGCCTCGCGGACCAGAGCGATATTGCCCTGGGCCAGATACCGCACCCCACCATGGAGCAGCTTGGTGGCCCGGGACGACGTACCCTTGGCAAAGTCGTGCGACTCGATCAGCACCACCGAGAAACCGCGCAAGGCGGCGTCGAGCGCCACGCCCAGCCCGGTCGCTCCACCACCCACGATGGCCACATCGTAGGTTTGCGCCTGCGCCAGGCGGCTTGTCAATTCGACCCGATGGGTCGACAGGGGTTGCGCGGACTCGGCCATGGCACTGTATTTGTCACGGTTTCAGAAAAAATGTGCCGCACGTCGCCACAGGTGCGTTGTGCGGCACGGCAAAAAGGTCGTGCCGCAGGTTGCGGACACGACCACCTTATCGGCACCAGCGATAGCGCGATGCCCTTTTTTTCACGCTCAACGGACCTTGCCGTTCTTCCACGCGTCCAACAACGTGTCGTAGGCAATGGTTTCACCCTTGGGCTTTTCATTGGCCAGCTTCTTCCATGGCGCGTTCTTGTCGCTCAGCCACTTCTTGGGGTCCTCCTTGGCGTTGAGCTTGGGCGGGCAATTGGCCATGCCGGCACGCTCGAGGCGGCCGAGCACATCGTCCATCTCGCCGGCCAGGGTGTCCATCGCGCCTTGCGGCGTCTTCTCGCCGGTGACTGCCTGCGCAACGTTCTTCCACCACAGCTGCGCGAGTTTCGGATAGTCCGGCACGTTGGTGCCGGTCGGGCTCCAGGCCACGCGCGCGGGACTGCGGTAGAACTCGACCAGCCCGCCGAGTTTGGGCGCCATGTCAGTCATCGCCTGGCTCTGAATGTCAGACTCGCGGATCGGGGTCAGGCCGACGATGGTCTTCTTCAGCGAGATCGACTTGCTGGTGACAAACTGCGCATATAGCCAGGCCGCGGCGGTGCGGTTGGCGTCATGGTCCTTGAAGAAGGTCCACGAGCCGACGTCCTGATAGCCGTTTTGCATGCCCTGCTTCCAGTACGGGCCGTTCGGTCCCGGCGCCATGCGCCACTTGGGCGTGCCGTCGGCATTCACTACCGGCAGCCCGGGCTTGATCATGTCGGCGGTGAAGGCGGTATACCAGAAGATCTGCTGCGCGATCTGCCCTTGTGCGGGCACCGGGCCGGCCTCGCCGAAGGTCATGCCGCTGGCTTCCTTGGGCGCGAACTTCTTCATCCAGTCGACGTACTTGGTCAGCGCATAGACGGCCGCCGGTGAGTTGGTCGCACCGCCGCGGGCGACCGAGGCGCCGACCGGGGTGCACTTGTCGTCGGCCACACGGATGCCCCATTCGTCGATCGGCAAGCCGTTCGGGGCGCCGATGTCGGCGGTTCCGGCCATCGACAGCCAGGCGTCGGTGAAGCGCCAGCCGAGAGATGGGTCCTTCTTGCCGTAGTCCATGTGGCCATAGATCGGCTTGCCGTCGATCGTCTTCACGTCGTTGCTGAAGAAGGCCGCGATGTCTTCGTAGGCGCTCCAGTTCAGCGGCACGCCCAAGTCGTAGCCGTACTTGGCCTTGAACTTCTCCTTCAGATCGGGCTTGGCGAACAAGTCAGCGCGGAACCAGTACAGGTTGGCGAACTGCTGGTCGGGCAACTGGTAGAGCTTGCCGTCGGGCGCGGTCGTGAACTTGGTGCCGATAAAGTCATTCAGGTCGAGGCCGGGATTGGTTACCTCCTTGCCGGCGCCGGCCATGTAGTCGGTCAGATTCAGGATCTTGCCGTAACGGTAATGGGTGCCAATCAGGTCCGAGTCGCTGATCCAGCCGTCGTAGATCGACTTGCCGGACTGCATCGAGGTCTGCAGCTTCTCGACCACGTCGCCTTCCTGGATCAAGTCGTGTTTGACCTTGATGCCCGTGATCTCCTCGAAGGCCTTGGCCAGTGTCTTGCTCTCGTACTCGTGGGTCGTGATGGTCTCGGAGACGACCGATATCTCGCTCACGCCATTGGCCTTCAACTTGGCGGCGGCGTCGGCGAACCACTTCAGCTCGGTCGTCTGCTGCTCCTTGCTCAGGGTCGAGGGCTGGAACTCGCTGTCGATCCAGCGCGTGATGGCCTCGGAGCCGGGGGCCGGCGCGGCCGGCGCGGCGACCGGTGCCGGGGCCGCAGCGGGTGCCGGGGCCGCAGCTGGAGCCGGCGGCGGCGGCTCTTCTTTCTTGCCGCAAGCCGCCAGCATCAGTGCCACGACGGCAGCCAGCGCGGTATGGCGCAGATTCATGTTCATCTCCTAGTGTGTCGTATGCTTCCCCGTGTTGCGGTTGAGGTCACCACGGCCCCGGGGAAGCTACGGGCCGGATACCTGAGCGAAAAACGATTAACCGCGTTTCATGATCCAGGCCAACACGACCATTGACGCGACGAAGCTGATCCAGATGCTCGGTTCGCTTTGCAGAGCGAACCAGTCGGTGAACCGCCCGGCCAGGCCGACGAAGGCCAGGTTGACATAAGCGGCCGCCAACAGGCCGATGAACAGTCGGTCGCCACGGGTAGTCTCGAGCGGCAGGAAACCCCGCCGCAGGCTGGTCGGCGACTTCAGCTCCCAGATCGTCATTGCGGCCAGCATCACGGCGATGCAGATGAAAAAAACTGCGACCGGCATGGTCCACGCCATCCAGCTAAACATGCGTGACTCCCATCAGACGCGTCCCATCGCAAATCCCTTGGCGATGTAGTTACGCACAAACCAGATCACGATCGCGCCTGGCACGATCGTCAGCACACCTGCTGCGGCCAGCGTCGCCCAGTCCATGCCGGAGGCCGAGACGGTGCGCGTCATCGTCGCGACGATGGGTTTCGCATTCACGCTGGTCAGGGTCCTGGCCAGCAGCAGTTCGACCCAGCTGAACATGAAACAGAAAAACGCAGCGACACCGACACCGGCCTTGATCAGCGGCAGAAAGATGCGAATGAAGAACCGTGGAAAGCTGTAGCCGTCGACATACGCCGTTTCGTCGATTTCCCGCGGAATGCCGCTCATGAATCCTTCGAGAATCCAGACGGCCAGCGGGACGTTGAACAACAGGTGGGCGAGAGCGACCGCCAGGTGCGTGTCCATCAAACCCACCGTCGTATAAAGCTGGAAGAACGGAAGCAGGAAAACCGCGGGCGGCGTCATGCGATTGGTCAGCAGCCAGAAAAAAACATGCTTGTTGCCCAGAAAGCTGTAGCGCGAGAACGCATAAGCCGCGGGCAATGCGACCGTGACCGAGATCACCGTGTTGATGCCAACATAGATCAGACTGTTGATGTAGCCCGAATACCACGAGGGGTCGGTCAGAATCGTGCGGTAGTTCGCCCAGGTGAAATGCTGAGGGAGCAGCGAGAAGCTCGCCAGGATTTCGTCGTTCGTCTTGAACGACATGTTGACCATCCAGTAGATCGGCAGCAGCGCAAAGACGATGTAGACCAGCAGAAACAGCGTGCGCTTCTGGAAACGGGGCTTATGCATGGCCTCCCTCCTTGGTCTGGGTACCGACACGTTGCATCCAGTTGTACAGGATGAAGCACAGCAAAAGGATGATGAGGAAATAGATCAGCGAGAAGGCGGCCGCCGGCCCGAGATCGAACTGGCCGACGGCCTTCTGCGTGAGGAACTGCGAAAGAAAGGTCGTCGCGTTGCCCGGGCCACCGCCCGTGAGCACGAACGGCTCGGTGTAGATCATGAAACTGTCCATGAAGCGCAGCAGCACGGCGATCATCAGCACGCCGCGCATCTTGGGCAATTGCACGTACCAGAAAACCGCCAGTTTGCTGGCGCCATCGATGCTCGCCGCCTGGTAATACGCATCCGGGATTGAACGCAGGCCGGCATAACCGAGCAGCGCAACCAGCGGCGTCCAGTGCCACACATCCATCAGCAGCACCGTGGCCCAGGCATGCAGCGCGTTGCCCGTGTAGCTGTATTCGATGCCAAGCCCCTGCAACGCAGCGCCCATCAGGCCGATGTCCGAGCGCGCGAAGATCTGCCATATCGTGCCCACGACGTTCCACGGTATCAACAGAGACAAGGAAACGATCACCAGCACGACCGAAGCCTTCCAGCCCTGCGCGGGCATCGACAGTGCCAGCAGAATGCCCAGCGGAATTTCCACCACCAGCACCGACAGCGAAAACGTCAACTGGCGTATCAGCGCACTGTGCAACTCCTCGTCGCGCATGATCGCGGCAAACCATTCGGTGCCGACAAATACCCGGCGCTCAGGTGAAATAATGTCCTGCACCGAGTAGTTCACCACTGTCATCAGCGGAAGAATGGCGGAGAACGCGACGCATACCAGTACCGGCAGGATCAACAGCCACGCCTTCTGGTTGACCGGTTTGGTTGTCTTGTTCATCGTGAGACCCCGGACTGAGACAGGCGCCAATGGTTTGCGATGGATGCGCGCCGCTTCATGCCACGATCTCGTCGTCTTTGTAGAAGCAGGTGTGTGCACCCACGACCTGCAGCCAGACCGGATCGCCAACCTTCATCGGGGCGGAATCGGACGGTAAACGGGCCTTGATCGTCAGACCGCCAAACGTCGCGCTGAGCATCACATGCGTGCCAACGTCCTGCACCTGGCTGACCGTCATCGGCAACGCTCCCACCGATTCGGCCGGCACCGGCACCAGATATTCGGGACGCAGGCCGAGCTTGATGGCACCTTCGGGCAATACCTGTCCGTCGGGTTTGGCCAGCGACACACCTGCGACCTGGATGCCGGAACCAACGACCGTGGCAGGCAGGAAGTTCATGCCGGGTGAACCGATGAAATGGCCAACGAAGGTATGGCGCGGCCGCTCAAACAAATCGGCGGCCGACCCAATCTGCACCACCCGGCCCCGTGTCATGACGACCACCTGGTCGGCAAACGTCAATGCTTCCACCTGGTCATGGGTCACATAGATCAGCGTCAGCTTGAGCTCGTGATGGATCTGCTTGAGCTTGCGGCGCAACTGCCATTTCAGGTGCGGGTCGATCACTGTCAGCGGCTCGTCGAACAATACCGCAGAGACGTCGGAGCGCACCAAACCCCGCCCCAGGGAAATCTTCTGCTTGGCATCGGCCGACAGATTCGCCGCGCGCTGGTTCAACTGGTCGCTCATTTCCAGCATCTCGGCGATTTGCCCGACGCGCTTGGTGATCTGATCGCGGGGCACCTTGCGATTGCGCAGCGGAAACGCGAGGTTCTCGGCCACAGTCATCGTGTCATAGACGACCGGAAACTGGAACACCTGCGCAATGTTGCGCTGTTGCGGCGTCTGGTTCGTGACGTCGTGCCCGTCAAAACGCACGCTGCCCTGCGACGGCGACAACAACCCCGACATGATGTTGAGCATCGTCGTCTTGCCGCAGCCCGATGGCCCAAGCAGTGCATAAGCACCGCCGTCCTCGAACGCCATCTTCAACGGCAACAGCGCATAGTCGCTGTCCTTTTTCGGATCGGGCAGGTAGGCATGCGCCAGATCGAGTTCGATTTTCGCCATTTCAACGCTCCCCGCGACGTGCAGGGGCCTTGACCAACAACCCTTTGGAATCGAAAACATATACCTGCGACGGATGAAAATGCAGGTTGACGGTCGAGCCGAGGTCAAAGTAATGCACGCCTGTCAATTGCGCTACCAGTTCGCCGGCCACCGTGTGCGCATGCACAAACGTGTCGGAACCGGATATTTCCGCAAGATCGACGGTGCCGACCAACGTTGCGTCGCCGTCGAGGGTGCTCTCGCGCAGCATGTTGGCACGTATGCCCACCGTGAAGTTGCCGCCATGGGCATCGGGCAAATCGATGGTGATCGTCTGTCCGCCCTCCAGGCGCAAGCCGTTCTCTGTCGCGCTCGCCGCCACAAGGTTCATCGGCGGGTCACTGAACGCCCGCGCCACACGCAGTGATTTCGGCTTGTGGAAGACCTCGGCCGTCGGACCGTATTGCAGCAGTTCACCTCCGTCCATGACCGCCGTGTGGCCACCGAGCAGCAGCGCCTCCCCGGGCTCGGTCGTGGCATAAATCACCGTCGAATCGCCGTTGGCGAACAGTGCGGTCAATTCGTCGCGCAATTCCTCGCGCAGCTTGTAGTCCAGATTCACCAGCGGTTCGTCGAGCAGCATCAACGGAGCACCTTTGACCAGCGCGCGTGCCAGGGCGACACGTTGCTGCTGCCCGCCGGACAACTCGGACGGGTACCGGTCCAGGAACATGTCGATGTGCAACTTTTCGGCCAGCGCCTGGACCCGCTCGTCGATACCGCTCTCCCGGCGCAGTTTCAGCGGCGAGGCGATGTTGTCACGCACGCGCAGCGACGGGTAGTTGATGAACTGCTGGTACACCATGGCGACATTGCGTTCACGCACCGGCAACCCGACGACGTTTTTCCCGTCGACCAATACCTTGCCGGCCGTGGGTTCGTCAAGCCCCGCCATGATGCGCATCAGGCTGGTCTTGCCGGCCTGCGTCGCACCGAGCAGCACCGTCACCGCACTGCGTTGCGGCGCGATATCCATCGAATGCAGCCATTTCTGCGCCCCGACATTCTTGCTGATACCTTCCAGTACCAATTGCATTGCACCACCCTAGTTGAACGGGGCCAACGCTTCGGTTGTCCCTGACCAGACGCATTGTTATTCGTTTAGATTCCTTTTGAATTAGTATTTACCCTGTATTTTTTCCTTTTCATTCGTTTTAGCATCCCTGTGCTTGATCCAGCAGCCACCTGCACCGTATATGCATCCCAATCCAAGGCAACTCACGTTGCTATCCGTTGTCCACTCTTCGGCGTATGTGTCAGTGGAGCAATTGGCCGAGCGGCTCGGCGTGACCTTGCAGACGGTGCGCCGGGATGTGCAGAAACTGGCTGACCAGGGATTGCTGGTCCGGTTCCACGGCGGCGTGCGTGCGCCTGGATCGACGGTCGAGAACCTGGGATATCAACAACGCGAGAACCTCTTTGCCGAAGAGAAGTCGCGCATCGCCCGTGCGGTGGCCACCGCCATACCGAACAACTGCTCGTTGATCCTCAACATCGGCACCACCACCGAGGCGATTGCCCGGGAACTGGTGAACCATTCCGGCCTGCGTGTCATCACCAACAACCTGCACGTCGCAACCATTCTGGGTGCGAGCACCAAATCCGAGGTCATCGTGGTTGGCGGCGTGGTGCGCAATCGCGATGGCGGCATCGTGGGCGAGGCCGCCGTCGACTTCATCCGCCAGTTCAAGGTTGATGTCGCCGTCATCGGCATCTCCGGCATCGAATCCGACGGCTCCTTGCGAGACTTCGATTTCCGGGAAGTCAAGGTGTCTCAGATGATCATCTCGCATGCACGCGAGGTCTGGCTTGCGGCCGACCACAGCAAGTTCAAGCGACACGCCATGGTCGAAGTGGCCCACGTGTCGCAGATCGACCGCCTGTTCACCGACGCCCCTCCGCCCGACCCGTTCCCGGCCCTGCTCGACGAGGCGCAGGTACGCTGCGAGGTGTGCAAGGTGTGAGCCGGCTCGCGCCCTCCCATGCATCCACCATCCACCAACTGGCACACCATGACTTATCTTCTCGCCCTGGACCAGGGCACCTCCAGTTCACGCAGCATCATTTTTGATGCGGGCGGTAAGCCTTTGGCTATAGCGCAGAAGGAACTGACCCAGCACTATCCGCAACCGGGCTGGGTGGAGCACGATCCGCAGGAGATCTGGCGCACCCAGCTCGGTACCGCCCGCGAGGTTCTGCAGCGGGCCGGCGTCGGCGCCGACCAGATCAAGGCCATCGGCATCACCAACCAGCGCGAAACGACCGTCGTCTGGGACCGGGCCAGTGGTGAACCGATCCACCATGCCATCGTCTGGCAGGATCGCCGCGCCGAACAGACTTGCGTCGCGCTGCGCGAACGTGGACTGGAAGACGCCATCAGAGCCAAGACTGGCCTGGTGATTGACGCATACTTCTCCGGCACGAAACTCAAATGGATACTGGACCAGGTACCGGGCGCGCGCCAGCGCGCTGCCAATGGCGAACTGGCCTTCGGCACCATTGACAGCTGGCTGATCTGGCGGCTGACTTCGGGCAAGGTACACGTCACCGACGTCAGCAACGCATCGCGCACCATGTTGTTCAACGTGCACGGCAACACATGGGACACAGAACTGCTCAAGGCACTCGACATACCGGCCGAATTGCTGCCACAGGTGAAGCCTTCGAGTGCGCACTTCGGTGAAACTGATCCGGTGCATCTGGGACAGGCCATCCCGATCGGTGGCGTCGCTGGCGATCAGCAAAGCGCATTGTTCGGCCAGGCGTGTTTCAAGGCCGGCATGGTCAAGAACACCTATGGCACCGGATGCTTCATGCTGATGCACACTGGCACTACGTTCCGGACCTCGACCAACGGACTGATCACGACCAGCGCAGCGCAGACCAGCGTGCAGACCCAATACGCGATCGAAGGGGGTGTCTTTGTCGCCGGGGCAGTAGTGCAATGGTTGCGCGACGGGCTCAATGCGATCAAGGCCAGTGGCGAGGTGCAGGCGCTGGCAGAAAGTGTGCCGGACTCAGGCGGAGTGATCCTGGTCCCGGCGTTTACCGGCCTTGGCGCGCCTTACTGGAAACCGGACGCTCGTGGCACCATCACCGGGCTGACCCGTGGCACGACGATCGCACACATCGCGCGCGCCGCGCTCGAGAGCATCGCCTACCAGAGCGCCGCGCTGCTGCAGGCGATGCGCCGCGATGCCAGCCAGTCGGTTGGTGGATCGGTGCACGAACTACGCGTCGATGGCGGCGCGTGCGTCAACGACCTGCTGATGCAGTTCCAGGCCGACTTGCTCGGCATTCCGGTGGTACGACCCGCCGTGACCGAGACGACCGCGCTTGGCGCAGCCTATCTGGCGGGACTATCGAGCGGCGTTTACCGAGGCACGGACGAACTGGCTGACTTATGGCGCTCCGAACGACGCTTCGAGCCCACACTGGCGCCGGCCAGGGCCGGGGAAATGATGGAACGTTGGGAACACGCGGTGAAGCAGACGGTTGCCTGAACCGCGTTGCCGACGAGACTGCAAGGCCAGGACGACGGCGCTGTGTCTATAGACTGTTGGTGTCGGCCACGGTTATCGTGGCATTTCAGAAGCGGGGAAGTCAATGATCCACTCGGTTGCATTCATCGGCGGCGGCAACATGGCCAGCGCCATCATCCAGGGCCTGATGCGGCAAGGCTCCGCGGCGCCGGAAACGATCTCGGTCGTCGAGCCATGGCAGGAGGCGCGAGACCGCTTGCGCCAGCAGTTCGGCATCATCGCGCAGGCTGCGCCCGGGCCGTTTCTGGCCAAGGCGGCCACCGTGGTGTGGGCGGTGAAGCCCCAAATCTTCAAGGATGCCGCCACCCCGGTCGCACCCCATACCGGATCGGCGCTGCACCTGAGCGTGGCGGCCGGCATTCCCAGCGGCAGCATTGCGCGCTGGCTCGGCAACGAGCGGGTGGTGCGATCCATGCCCAACACACCGGCGCTGATCGGCAAGGGCATCACCGCCTTGTATGCGCGGGAGGGCATTGACGCGCAGCAGAAAAGTCGCATCGAACAGATCATCCGCAGCACCGGCGAGTTGCTGTGGGTGGACAGCGAGGACCAGCTTGACGCCGTGACCGCGCTGTCCGGCTCCGGGCCGGCCTATGTGTTCTTCTTCCTCGAAGCCATGACCGAGGCTGGCCAGCAGATGGGGCTAACCCGCGAACAGGCATACCAGCTGGCCGTGGCCACCTTCGCCGGCGCATCGGAGCTGGCGCGCGGTTCCGACGAACCGCCGCAGGTGCTGCGCCAACGCGTCACGTCCAAGGGTGGCACTACCCATGCGGCGATCACGTCGATGGAGGCATCACAGATGGGGTCCCTGTTCCAGCAGGCCATGCTGGCGGCGCGCGACCGGGCACGGGAGATGGGGCAGGAGTTTGGTGGGGCTTGAGGCTCCCTGGCGTCGTCGGAGTTTCCATTGAGTGGTCGGGCCGGACGTTGTTGCGGCTACCGCGACGGCAACAACGCATATGGGGCATTGACATGTCCTCCCACACCCAGCCTCACCCGATCCCGTAACCCGACACCACGCCACAAAACACCGCAAACCCGACCCAGTGGTTCAGCCGGAAGGCCTTGAAACAGGGCTCGCGCTGCCGGTCACGAATCAGCCAGCCGTGCGAGATCGCCTGCGCAGCGGCCACCGTCATCCCGAGCAAGAACCAGACCGAGCCGACCAGCGGCCACACCAGCGCTGTCCACATCGCCAGATGGATAGCGTAGAAGGCCAACACGGCAGCAACGTCGTATCGTCCCAGCGTGATCGCCGAGGTCTGGATGCCGATGCGCAGATCGTCATCACGGTCCACCATCGCGTATTCGGTATCGTAGGCCAGCACCCAGAACAGGTTACCCAGCAGCAGCAGCCATGCCAGTGGAGGCACGGCCGCATGCAAGGCAGTGAGGTCCAGCACCTCGGAGCCCCGCACCGCCGCAAACGCCATCGGAATACCGAAACTGAACGCCACGCCCAGCACTGCCTGCGGCATCGAGACAAAGCGCTTGGAATAGGGATACACGATCGTCACCAGCAAGGCGGCAAAGGATAGCGCCACGGTCAGCCGGTTCGTCGTCAACACCAGCGCGAATGCAGCCAGCGCCAGCACGGCCCCCAGAACCAGGGCCTCGGCGACGGATACCGCGCCCCGGGTGACCGGGCGCTGCGCGGTGCGCTTGACGTGTTTGTCGAACTCGCGGTCGGCGACATCATTGATGCAGCAACCGGCGCTGCGCATCAGGATGGTTCCCAGCGTGAACACCAGCACCAGGTGCCAGCCCGGAAAACCATTTGCGGCGATCCACAAGGCGCTCAGCGTGGGCCACAGCAGCAGCAACCAGCCGGCCGGCCGGTCCCAGCGGATCAGCTGCAGGTACAAGGCCAGCCGCGTCGGGGGCCTCGCGTCCATCACCACCGCCCTGCCGCCGTGGAGGCGGCCAACGCAGCCAAGCGTCCCATCACGACAGCCGCTTCACGCCCGCCAGTTCGCAGGCGTAGATGGCGTTGCGCAGCGCCGCAATCGCCTCGTAACGGGTGAAGCTGCGGCGCCATGCCAGCACGACCCTGCGCGTGGGCGGTTCGCCGCCACTGGCGTCGGTGACCGGCAGATACCGGATGAACGGGTCTTCTCCCTTGCGTCGCGCCGGTTTGTCCGATGACAAGGCGTGAGCCGGCACACCCAGCCGCGGCACCAGCGTCACGCCCATGCCGGCGGCCACCATGTGCTTGATGGTCTCCAGCGACGAACCCTCGAAACTGCGCTGGATGCCTTCGGCCGTACCGGAAAAACGGGCGAACTCGGGACAGACCTCGAGCACGTGGTCGCGGAAACAATGGCCGGTGCCCAGCAGCAACAAGGTCTCCTGCTTGAGCTGCTCGGCGCTGACCGACTTGCCGTTGGCCAGCGCGTGGCTGCGCGGCAGGGCCGCAACAAAGGGCTCGTCGTACAGCGGCGCGATCGCCAGCCCCGCGTCGGGAAACGGCTCGGCCAGGATGGCGCAGTCCAGCTCACCCATGCGCAGCATCTCCAGCAACTTGACGGTGAAGTTCTCCTGCAGCATCAACGGCATCTGCGGCGTCAATTCAATGACATGGCGCACCAGGTCGGGCAGCAGGTAAGGCGCGATCGTGTAGATCACCCCCAGCCGCAGCGCGCCGGCCAGCGGATCCTTGCCGCGCTTGGCGATCTCCCGGATGCCGGCCGCCTGCTCCAGCACCGTCTGGGCCTGACGCACAACCTCCTCGCCCAGCGGCGTGACGGTCACCTCGTTGGCGCTGCGCTCGAACAACTTGAGCTCCAGTTCCTCCTCGAGCTTCTTTACCGCCACCGACAACGTCGGTTGCGACACATGGCAAGCCTCGGCCGCCTTGCCGAAATGCCGCTCGCGCGCCACGGCAACA
>JBBRVD010000086.1:0-15611 GCA_038247175.1 Burkholderiales bacterium
CTCAGGTCGGAGCGCGCCGGGTGCACCTTCTCATCGGCCTCGGCCGCTTTGATCAGCGAGCGGATCGCCGTCGGCGCAGTATAGAAAATGGAGCACTTGTGCTTCTCGATCATCTGCCAGAACCGGCCGGCGTTGGGCCAGGTCGGCACGCCCTCGAAGATGATCTGGGTCGCACCAGCCGCCAGCGGGCCGTAGGTCACGTAGGTATGGCCCGTGATCCAGCCGATGTCGGCGGTGCACCAGAACACGTCCTCGGGTCGCAGGTCGAAGGTCCAATCCATCGTCAGTTTGGCCCACAGCAGGTATCCGCCGGTGGAGTGCTGAACGCCCTTGGGTTTACCCGTCGAGCCCGAGGTGTAGAGGATGAACAGCGGATGTTCGGCGGGCACGGCGACCGGCAGGCATTGGTCGGACTGGCCCCTGAGCGCCTCGTCGAACGTCATGTCGCGCCCGGCCACCATGTTGCAGGCGGTCTTGGTGCGCTCGAAAACGAAGACGCTCTTGATCGACTCGCAACCCCCCATGCCCAGGCCATCGTCGACGATGGCCTTGAGCGGCAGTTCCTTGCCGCCGCGCATCTGGTAATTGGAAGTGATCACCGCCACCGCGCCAGCGTCGATGATGCGCTCCTGCAAGGCCTTGGCCGAGAAGCCGCCGAACACCACGCTGTGCGTGGCACCGATGCGCGCGCAGGCCTGCATCGCAATCACGCCCTCGAGCGTCATTGGCATGTAGACCAGTACCCGGTCACCCTTGCCGATGCCCTTGGCCTTGAGCGCATTGGCAAACTGGCTGACCCTCGTGAGCAACTCGCGGTAGGTGGTCCGGGTGACGTTACCGTCGTCGGACTCGAAGATCACCGCAATCTTGTGCTCGACCGCGGTGCCCATGTGCTTGTCCAGACAGTTGGCGCTGGCGTTGAGTTCACCGTCGTCGAACCACCGGTAGAACGGCGCATTCGATTCGTCCAGCGTGCGGGTGAACGGCTTGATCCAGTCCAGATTCTCCCTGGCCAGGCGAGCCCAGAAACCTTCGTAGTCTTTCGCGGCCTCGGCGCACAGAGCCTCGTATCCGGCCATGCCGGAGATACGTGCGGCCCTGACGATTTCGGGGGCGGGCTCGAACACCCGAGTCTCGACTAACACGGATTCAATCGCATTCATGCCGGCATCTCCTCATCTGTTTGGATTGGACTGACTCTGACTTTCCCGACTGTCAGGCAAGCCACTTACAAGGCACTGACGGGGCCAGGAACGCCAGGTCCGAATGGCTCATGCCCGGGTGTGAACCCCTGCAACGCCCGCCTACTACTGTAACCCTGACTGCATGCCGTGAGTGAGCGATGAAACCCCTCCCTGCGGATATCGGCGGACCGACACGGATGCGCGCTTCGGCTCTGACCGTCCGACGCGGCTGCGTCATCCCGTTGCGCGCGACTCCTCGACCGGCTGGGCGCGCGATGCCACCTGCAGGTGCAGCGCCGCCATCGCCATCAGGTTGGCCGATACCGGCGCGGTGATGAACAGGAACAGCGTGATCAGCACCTCGTGCACCGCGGGCTCGCCGCGCGCCCAGCCGAGCAGGATGCTGGCCAGCAGCACGCCTCCCACACCCAGCGTGGTGGCCTTGGTCGGGGCGTGCAATCGCATGAAGAAATCGGGAAAACGCAGCAGGCCAATCGATCCCACCAGCGCAAATATGCCGCCCACGACCAGCAGGAAGGCCGCCAGCAGCTGGATCGCCACCGGGTACTCGTGCATCGACATCATGGTCCCCTGTTGCTCATTCGATCACGTCGCCGCGGGTCACGTAGCGCGCCAGCGCCACCGTACCGACGAACCCCAGCATGGCCACGATCAGCGCGGCCTCGAACATCATCGCGGTCTGCCAGCGCACGCCGAGCAGGATCACCAGTGCGACGATGTTGATATACAAGGTGTCGAAGGCCAGGATGCGGTTCGGCACATCGGGCCCGAGGAACAGCCGCACACCGCATAACACCATCGCCAGCGCGACGGCCAGCGTTGCAAAATCCAGTGCCAGCTGCAATATCGTCATCCGAATATCTCCCCGAGCGGCATTTCATACCGTTGCTTGATGCCCCGCGCCATACCGGCCGGATCGTGGCAGTCCAGCGCATGCACCAGGATCAACCGGCGCTTCTCGTCGACGATGCACGAGACCGTACCCGGAGTCGTCGTGATGATGGTGGCCAGCAAGGTGATCGCCATGGGATGTGTCACGTCCAGCCTTATCGGCACCCAGGCCGGCTGCGGGTTGGACAGCGGCGACAGCACAATGCGTGCCACCGTGATGTTGGACACGACGATGTCCCACAGCACCACGAACAGCAGCCGCCCGGCGCTGCGCCAGCTGCGCACATACAGACGCTCGCCGATGAAACCGTGCACCAGTTGCGGTATCGCCCAGCCCAGCACCAGCGCCGTCAAAACCTGCGGTACCGCCAGACTCTGCTGCAGAGCCAGCCAGCTCAGCACCAGCAACCCGGACAGGACCGGATGGGGCAACCAGCCGCGTGGCTTCATGGCTTGTCTCCTGTCGCGCCGGTATAGGGCCGGGTCGTGCGCGCGGCTGCCCCTCCCTGCTCACCGAGCACCGCGTCGGCATAGGCACCGCGGTCCAGCAACTGCGCGGCTGCCGCCTGGGTGTAGCGTTGCAACGGCGCAGCGAACACGCTCATCGCCACGCTCAGCGCCAGCAAGATGCCGGTGGCCGCCACCAGCGGCGCGCTGGCCCCCGACGCGCCAGACGGAAGATCGCTGCGCACATGCCAGAACAAGGTGCTGCCTGCACGCGCCAGCCCGAGCAAGGTCACAAATCCGACCAGCAACACCACTGACCAGACCATGACCGCCTGGGCATGATCACTGGAAGCCTGCAGCAACATCAGTTTGCCGATGAATCCGGGCAACGGCGGCAAGCCGATGCTCGAAGCGGCAGCCAGCAACAGCATCAGGCCCAGCAGAGCCGGTTGCGCCACCGGTGAGGAGGGTTCGATGCGACTGCCGACCTCGCCGCGTTGCGCCGCGACCAGTTCGATCAGCAGGAACAGCCCGGCACCGGTCAGCGTGCTGTGCGCCATGTAGTACATTGCCGCCGACCAGGCCGGCGCCTCGAACAGCGCGAGCGCCATCAGCAGGGTGCCGACGGAGGCCACCGTCAACCAGGCCACCAGCCGCGGCAAGGTCTGTGCCGCCAGCGCGCCCAACACCGCCAGCAAACTGGTGGCGACCGCCAGCGGCAGCAGCAGCGGCTCGACCAGATTGGCCGAGGGACCGGCGCCGGCGCCAAAGATCACGCCATGCACACGCCAGATCGCATACACACCGACCTTGGTCATGATCGCAAACAGGGCCGCCACCGGCGCACTCGATGCCGCGTAGGTCGCAGGCAACCAGGCCGACAACGGCACCAGCGCCGCCTTGAAGCCGAACACCACCAGCAGCGTCAACGCCGCGACCTGCAGCACAACGGCGTCCGGCCCCTCGACCAATGGCACGCGCAGCGCCAGGTCGGCCATGTTCAGGGTACCGGTGAGTGCATACAGCAACGCCACCCCGATCAGGAACAAGGCGGAGGCGGCAAGATTGAGAACCACATAATGCACGCCCACGCGCAACCGCTCGCGACCCAGACCGTGCATCATCAGCACGTAGCTGGCGATCAGCAGGACCTCGAAGAACACGAACAGGTTGAACAGGTCGCCGGTGGCGAACGCGCCATTGAGCCCCATCAGCTGGAACTGGAACAGGGCGTGGAAATAGCGCCCGTGCCCGTCCCAGCCACCGCTGGCATATAGCAGCACCGGCAGGGCGACCAGCGAAGTCAGCAGGATCAACATGGCTGCGAGGCGGTCTACCACCAGCACGATGCCGAACGGCGCCGGCCATTCGCCCATGCGGTAGACCATCAGGTTGCCGTCGGCCGCCTGCAGGAACAGCTGGATCGCGATGACCAGCCCGATCAGCGCCGAGATGATGGAGACGCGGCTGGACAACACCCGCTTGTGCAGGTTGTGCTCGCCGCCCCCGTGGTCTCCGAGCAGCAGCAGCAGGATCGCCGTCGCGGACGGCAGCAGCACCGGCAATGCCGGCAGGTGATCGAGCAGGCCCATCGTCATGCGCGGGGCTCCGACCCGTCGTCAGGCTTGCCGTCCACATGATCGGTGTCGGACTCATGCCGGCTGCGCAGCGCCAGCTCGATGACGAAGCCAGTGGTGGCGAAACCGATCACGATGGCGGTCAGCACCAGCGCCTGCGGCAACGGATCGGCGATCTGCTGCCCACCGGAGCCGATAATCGGCGGCGCGTTGCTCCACAGGCGGCCCATCGCGAAGATGAACACGTTGACCGCATAACCGAGCACGGTCAGGCCCAGCACGACAGGGAACGTGCGCCCGCGCAGGATCAGCCAGATGCCGCAGGCCGCGATCCAGCCGATGCCGGTTGCCATCAGGAACTCCATGCTCGGCATCATCGGTACCGCTCCTTGCTGGCGGCGCCGAGCACCGCCAACATCAGCATCGTGGCGCCGACCACGGTGATATAGACACCCAGGTCGAACAAGGCCGCCGTGGCCAGCGGCAACTCGCCCAGGATCGGGACAACCGGATGGCCCGCGGCACTGGTCAGGAAGGGACGGCCGAACAGAAAGGCACCCATGCCGGTCAACCATGCGATGCCCAGGCCGGCGCCGACCCAGCGCGTATAGCGTCGCCCATCATCGGCATGCAGCACGTTGTCGGCCCAGCTTTGCCCGCCGGCCATGTACTGCAGCACCAGCGCCACGGCGGTCACCAGGCCGGCGATGAAGCCACCGCCGGGCAGACTGTGGCCACGCCAGAAGATATAGACGGACACCACCAGCGCCAGCGGCAGCACCAGGCGTGCGGCCATGCGCAGCATCAGCGGCTGCTGGCGGAAGGTCCAGGCGCGCCCGGCACCGTCCTCGGTCGGCTTGCCCACCCGCCAACCCGACAACAAGGCCAGCACGCCAACCGCGGCAATACCCAGCACGGCTATCTCGCCAAAGGTGTCGTAGCCCCGGAAGTCCACCAGGATCACGTTGACGGCATTCGATCCGCCGCCCTTGGGCACGGCGTTCTCCAGGAAATACCAGGAAATGGAATCGTGGTTGCGGGTCAGCATCAGCCAGCAGACCCATGCCAGGCCACCACCGCCAGCGATGGCCAGCGCGCCATCGCGCCACAGGCGGGTGGCCGAGGATTCGCGCGGTGTCCTGCGTGGCAGCAGCGCCAGGCCCATCAGCAGCAGCACGGTGGAGACCACCTCGACCGACAACTGCGTCAGCGCCAGGTCGGGCGCAGACAAGGCCAGGAAGGCCAGCGACGTCACCAGGCCGACAACACCGACCAGCAACACCGCGCGAAACCGGTCGTGGTGGCCGATCGCCAGTGCCCCCCCGGCCAGTATCAACAGCGCCCAGGCGACCAGCGACGGCACGTCCGCCGGCAGCAACACGCGTTCACCGGTCACCGGGGCGATGGGGCCTCGGCTCCAGGCCCAAAGAGCCAGCACCAGGACCGATGCGAACATCCAGGCGACGTAACGTTGCAGGGATCCGTTCTCGATCAGCGCGGTCGCACGCCGGGCAAACGCGAACAGGCCATCGATACCGTGCGTGAACAATAACCTGCCGGTCCAGCCCTTGGGGTGGTGCAGGTGCAGGTTGAACTTGTTCTGCAGCGCGAAATAGAAAACGATGCCGCCGAGCACGGCGATGGCACTCATCAGCAGCGGCAGGTTGAAACCGTGCCAGATCGCCAGGTGGTATTGCGGTGGCGCCGCGCCCAGCATCGCCGAGGCGGCCACATGCACCAACGGGCCGAAAGTGATCGCCGGCAGGATGCCGACCACGATGCAGATGATGACCAGCAGGATGACCGGCGCCTTCATGAACAGGGGCGGCTCATGCGGATGAGGGTTTGCCAGGCCGCGCGGCTTGCCGTTGAAGAACACGTCGTGGATGAAACGCAGCGAATACGCCACCGAAAAGATGCCGCCGAAGGTGGCGGCCATGGGTACCAGGAAGCCGAACGCGAAATGGGGCTGATCTTCCACGGCTGCCGCAAAAAACATCTCCTTGGACAGGAAGCCGTTGGCCAGCGGCAGCCCGGCCATGGACGCAGCAGCGATCATCGCCAGTGTGGCCGTCCACGGCATGAACCGGACCAGGCCACCGAGCTTGCGGATGTCGCGCGTGCCGGTCTCGTGGTCGATGATGCCGGCGGTCATGAACAGTGAGGCCTTGAAGGTGGCGTGGTTCAAGATGTGGAAGACCGCCGCCACCGCGGACAGCGGCGAGGCCAGGCCGATCAGGAACACGATCAGGCCCAGATGGCTGATGGTCGAATACGCCAACAAGCTCTTGATGTCATGACGGAACACCGCCACGTAGGCGCCAAACACCATTGTGGCCAGGCCGACGGTGGCCACGATACCCTCGAACAGCCCGGTGCCGCCGAGCACCGGATACAGGCGCGCCAGCAGAAAAATACCGGCCTTGACCATGGTGGCCGAATGCAGGTAGGCCGACACCGGCGTGGGCGCGGCCATGGCCTCGGGTAACCAGAAATGGAACGGCCACTGCGCACTCTTGGTGAAACAGCCCACCAGGATCAGGATCAATGCCAGCGGGTACAGCGCATGGGCCTTGATGTCATCGCCGCGCGTCAGCATCTGCGACAGGTCGTAGGTGCCGGCGATCTGGCCCAGCACGATGATGCCGGCCAGCATCACCAGGCCGCCGCCGCCGGTCACGGCCAGCGCCATGCGAGCGCCGGCGCGGGCGTCGGCCTTGTGGCCCCAATAACCCACCAGCAGGAACGAGGAGATGCTGGTCAGCTCCCAGAACACGACCAGCAGCAGCAGGTTGTCGGACAGCGCCACGCCCAGCATCGCGGCCATGAACAACATCAACTGGGTGAAGAACTTGCCGGCCGGGTCGTCGTGGTGCAGGTAATACGCGGCGTACAGGATGATCAGCAAACCGACGCCCGAGATCAGCAGGCCGAACATCAGCGCCAGGCCGTCGAGCCGAAAATTGGCGTTCAGCCCGATGGCGGGAGCCCACTCCCAGTTTGACAGCAGCGTCTGGCCGTCGAACACGGCACCCGAGAGCGACAACAGGATGCCGAACGCCGCGGCCGTGACGGCCGCAGCCAGCCAGGCCACGAGGCTGCGCCGCGCCGGGGAATTGACACGGCCGGCCCAGAAACACAGCGTGGTGCCCAGCACCAGGGGCAGCAAGACAACGAGGGGAAGGGGATGGAACATGTTCTTGTAGTCGCAGGTGCCTGCCGAGGACCCGGATCCCTGGTATCGGGAGATCCGGCGGCCCGCGCAGCCCCCGGGGATGATACAAGGCGCGGCAACCGGTATTTCCCTCGCCACCATGCGGGCTTCGTTAAACTCGGTTGCGCGGTGCCCGATCGGTAGCCGTGCACGATGGCGGGTCACGGCCCGTTCGAATGGCGCCAGGACAGATACGGCGCCCTCCTTCTTTTCCGGTACGCAAGCATGACGACGACGACCACGAACTCCATCTGCCAGGGCGACCTGATCGAATCCGTTGCAGCCGCACTGCAGTTCATCAGTTACTACCACCCCGCTGACTACATCGCGCACCTGGCCCGCGCCTACGAGCGTGAGCAAAGCCCGGCGGCCAGGGACGCAATCGCGCAGATCCTGACCAACTCGCGCATGAGCGCAACCGGTCACCGGCCGATCTGCCAGGATACCGGCATCGTCAACGTGTTCGTCAAGATGGGCATGGACGTGCGGCTCGATGGATTCACCGGCACGCTGGACGACGCGATCAACGAAGGCGTACGCCAGGGTTACCAGAATCCGGACAACCCCCTGCGCGCGTCGGTCGTCGCCGATCCGCAGTTCGACCGCAAGAACACCAAAGACAATACACCGGCGGTAATCCATCTGGAACTGGTGATGGGCAACACACTGGAGGTGACGGTGGCGGCCAAGGGCGGTGGCTCGGAGAACAAATCCAGGATGGTGATGCTCAACCCATCCGATTCGATCGTCGACTGGGTGCTCAGGACGGTACCGACCATGGGCGCAGGCTGGTGCCCGCCGGGCATGCTGGGCATCGGCATCGGCGGCACTGCGGAACGCGCGGTCCTGCTGGCCAAGCAGTCGCTGATGGAAGACATCGACATGTACGAGTTGCTGCAGCGCGGCCCGCGGAACAAGACCGAAGCGCTGCGCATCGAGTTGTACGAGAAAGTCAATGCGCTGGGTATTGGTGCCCAGGGGCTGGGTGGCCTGACGACGGTGCTGGACGTCAAGATCGCCATGTTCCCGACCCATGCCGCCGGCAAGCCGGTGGCCATGATCCCGAACTGCGCCGCCACGCGCCACGCCCATTTCGTCTTGGACGGCTCGGGCCCGGTGTACCTCGACCCGCCGTCGCTCGACCTCTGGCCGAATGTCCAGTGGACACCGGACTACCAAAAGAGCCGCAAGATCGACCTTGACACCTTGTCCAGGGACGAGATCGCGACCTGGAAAGCGGGCGACACCTTGCTGCTGTCGGGCAAGATGCTGACCGGCCGCGATGCCGCGCACAAGCGCATCCAGGACATGCTGGCCAAGGGCGAGCCGCTGCCGGTGGACTTCACCAACCGCACGATCTATTACGTCGGCCCGGTCGATCCGGTGCGCGACGAAGCTGTCGGCCCGGCCGGCCCGACCACGGCCACCCGGATGGACAAGTTCACCGAGATGATGCTGGCCCAGACCGGCCTGATCAGCATGATCGGCAAGTCCGAGCGCGGCCCGGAGGCAATCGACGCGATCCGCAGGCACAAGAGCGCCTATCTGATGGCGGTGGGCGGCGCCGCTTATCTGGTCAGCAAGGCGATCAAAACCGCCAGGGTGGTCGGTTTCGCCGATCTGGGCATGGAGGCGATCTATGAATTCGACGTGGTCGACATGCCGGTGACGGTGGCGGTGGACTCGGGCGGTACCAGCGCCCATATCACCGGGCCCGCGACCTGGCAGAAACGCATTGCGACGGGGGAGTTCAAGAACATTGCAGTGACCGCGGGTTGAGATGACTCCCTTCCGTATCGGCTCTGGCGCCGGTTACTCCGGCGACCGTATCGACCCCGCGCAGGATCTGGCCGAACGGGGGCAACTCAACGCCCTGGTGTTCGAATGCCTGGCCGAGCGCACCATCGCGCTGGCGCAGTTGCGCCGCAGCATCGACCCCCAGCAGGGTTACGACCCGCTGCTGCGCGAGCGCATGCACGCGGTGCTGCCGGCCTGCCATGCGCAGGGCTGCACCATCATCAGCAACATGGGCGCCGCCAATCCGATGGCGGCTGGACTTGCGGTGCTCGCAGTGGCGCAGGAGCGTGCCCTGCGCGGCATCCGGGTGGCGGTGGTCGAGGGCGACGACGTGCTGGCCTGGATGCGAGCTCACGAAGTGCCGCTGCTCGAAGGGTCCGGCCAGACGGTGCGCGACCTGGGCGAGCGGCTGATCTCGGCCAACGCCTACCTGGGTGCCGACGCCTTGTTGCCATCCTTGCAGGCAGGCGCCGGCGTCGTCATCACCGGCCGGGTAGCGGACCCGTCGCTGTTCCTGGCGCCGCTGATGCACCGCTTCGGCTGGGACGGCGCCGACTGGAACAAGATGGGCCAGGGCATCGTCGTCGGCCATCTGCTGGAGTGTTCGGCCCAGGTCAGCGGCGGCTACATTGCCGACCCGGGGTATTTCGACGTGCCCGACCTGGCGAGCGTCGGGTTTCCGTTTGCCGACGTGCATCCCGATGGCAGCGCGTTGATCGGCAAGCTCGACGGCAGTGGCGGACGGATCGACCGGTTGACCTGCACCGCGCAGCTGCTGTACGAGATCGAAGACCCGGCCGCCTACCTGCAGGCGGATGTCGTGGCCGATTTTTCGGCGGTGCGTTTCGAGGAGGTCGGCCCGGATCGGGTCCGGGTCACAGGCGCCACCGGCCACATGCGGCCCGATACGTTGAAGGCGACGCTGGGCTACCGAGACGGATTTATCGGCGAAGGCCAGATCTCCTATGCCGGCCCGGGCGCGCGCGCACGCGGCGAACTGGCGCTGGCGGTGCTGCGCGAGCGGCTGCGGCGGCTGGGCTGGGCCCACCTGGAACACCGGGCCGAATTGATCGGTGTGGGCGCGATGCATGGGCCCGCGCTGGCCCACGCCACCGAGCCCTACGAGGTCCGCGTGCGCCTGGCCCTGCGCGCCGAAACCCGGGCGCAGGCCGAACGCGTGGCGCAGGAAGTCGAGGCGCTCTACCTCAGTGGCCCGGCGGCGGGCGGCGGCGTGACCCAGTCGGTGCGCGAAGTCATCGCCGCCGCGGCGGCCCTGATCCCGCGCGCGGCCGTGCAGGCGCGCCTGACCATGCTGGAGAGCTAGGATGAAACTGCCCCCACGCTCACTGCTTTCACTGCCCCCCGAGGGGGCCGTCAGACCCTTCGGAGCGGTCGGGCGCAACTGACATGTCGACCAGCAAACTGACCGTGCGCGACATCGCGATCGCGCGTTCCGGTGACAAGGGCAACCGGGCCACGCTGAGCGTGATCGCGCGCGACCCGGCCGACTATCCGCTGCTCGAACGGACCTTGAGCTCCGAACGGGTACGCCAACACTATCAGGGCATCGTACAGGGCAAGGTCGACCGGTACCCCCTGCCCGACCTGGGTGCCTTGCAATTTGTGCTGCACGAGGCACTGTCTGGCGGCGTGACCCGCTCGCTGGCGCTCGATGCGCATGGCAAGACCCTGTGTTCAGCGGTCCTGAACATCCGGATCGACGACGATTTGCCCTAAACTTCGCGCTCTTTGTTCCAACTCCAGGATTTCTCCATGCATCTCGGACTCCGCTCCATCGCCCTGTTCTCCATGGCCACCCTGGCCAGCGCAGCGGCTTTTGCCCAAGCCTATCCCAGCAAACCGATCAGGGCCATTGTGCCGTTCGCGGCCGGCAGCGCCACCGACCAGATCGGCCGCGCCTTCGCCGCCAAGATGTCCGAGACGCTGGGCCAGACCATCGTGATCGAGAACAAGCCCGGCGTCAACGGCATGCTGGGTGCCGACGCGGTCGCCAAGTCCGCCCCTGACGGCTACACCATCCTGATCGGCACCAACAGCACGAACGCCGCGCTCAAGAGCCTGATGAAGTCGCTGCCCTACGACCAGGACACCGCGTTCGCGCCCATCGCCTACATGGGTTCGGTGCCGCTGATCATCACCGTCAACAACGACGTGCCAGCCAAGACGCTCAAGGAGTTCGTCGCGCTGGCCAAAGCCAAGCCCGGCCATGTCACCTTCGCCAGCGCCAGCACCTCGCAGCTGGTGTCCTCCAGCGTGCTGGCCAGCATGGCCGACATCGAGATGACGAACGTGCCCTACAAGAGTGGTCCGGCCGCCATGACCGACCTGATCGGTGGCCAGGTGATGATGTTCAGCGCCGACTTCGCGGTCACCGTGCCCCAGATCAAGGGCGGCAAGATCCGCGGCCTGGCGGTCACATCGACCAAGCGCTCATCGGTGGTGCCGGATCTGCCCACCGTCAACGAGGCGCTGGGCCTGAAGGATTACGAACTGATTGCGTATTTTGCCGCCTTTGCCCCGGCCGGCACGCCAGCGGACATCATCAACAAGCTCAACGCCGCGGTGAATGCAGCCGCGCAGAACAAGGAGATCCAGGAGAGATTCGCGGCCCTGGGCTTTTCCACCGATCCGGGCACGCCGGCCGACCTGGCCAAACGCAGCGTCGCCGAAACAGCCAAGTGGGCCAAGGCGATCAAGGACGCGAAGATCGAGCCGCAATAAGCCGTTGCAGGCGGTAGTGCCGGGGCTGCCGCGGCTCCGTCGCTCCCGCCATCGGCCCGATGGCGCCAGGATGCCCCGTGTTGCGGGGCATGCGATGTTTCAGCTGGCGAGCGAGAGGGCGAGCAGACCTGCGGGCGTGGCAATCTGCGCCGCCAGCGAGGAACCATCGCCGCCGGGTTGCAGCGCCACGCCCGGCAGCTGCTCACGCCGGGCCGCGCCGGCCGCCAGGGTTGGAGCCGTGATGGCGATAGGGTCGATGCGGTAGGCGGGGAAGGTCGTCATGATGACGAAAGACGGTGCGCCGACTGGCCGGATCCCGCACGGCGTCGGTGCGTATGGCCCCAGTAGATCAGCGCATCGCGCCCATCCACCAGCAGGTCCACCGGCAGGCCGAACGGCAACACGACCTTGGTCGGCACGTGGCCGATCGGCAGGTTCGTCAGCACTGGCACCTTGAGCTGGCTGCGCAACCATTCGACCACCGTCTGCAGCTTGAAACCCTTGTCATTGGGCGCCAGCTGGTACTGCGTGAACTGCCCCAGCACGATGGCCTTCTGGCGCGCCAGCACGCCGGCATGCAGCAGCTGGGTCAACATGCGTTCGATGCGGTACGGATGCTCGGCGATGTCCTCCAGCACCAGCACGCCTCCCTGAACCTGGGGGAAATACGGCGTTCCGACCAAAGACGTGAGCACGGTCAGATTGCCGCCCCACAACACGGCACCCCGCACCGGGCGTGCCAGCAGCGGTTTGTCGGGCTCGCTGCCCGGTGCAACGGTGGCCTGCCGCTTGCGCGAGGCCACCCTTGGCAGTCGCCAGCCCGCGCCCTCGCCCTGCCCGGCCAGCAGATCCTGCAGGCAGTCCTGCATGATGTCGTCGACCTGCTCGGGTCGGCCGAAATCGTCGTGCACCACCGGCCCGATCCAGCTCACCGCTCCGGTCTGCGCATACAGGGCGCATTGCAGCGCGGTGAAATCGCTGAAACCGGCAAACCGGGTACCGCGTTCGATCGCCTTGGCCAGCGCCTTGTACCGAATACCCGGCAGGATCCGCGTCAATCCGTAGCCGCCACGGCTGGTCATCGCCAGGTCGGCTCCGCTGGCTGCGGCCCGGTGGATCGCGGCCAGGCGCGTGGCGTCGTCGCCGGCAAAACGCATATGGGTGGCCAGCGCATCGGCATCGACCTCCACTTCGTGGTCCAGGGCTCGCAGACGCGCCACGCCACGCCGGAATGCGGCCTTGTCACGCTGGGCGCTTGACGGGGAATAGATATAGATATGGCTCATGGTCAGGGTCGAGGCGCGAGGCGGCTGACAAGGCAACGCGCCATTATCCGTGGCCAAATACATGCACCGCCTGCTCGGCGATCGGCTCGCCATGCTCCTGCACGAAGTGACCAGCCTGCTCCAGCACCAGGGGCTGCGGACAACCGCGAATCCATGTGCGCAGTTGCTCCATCACCGGCAGGCCGAGTACCGGGTCCTGTCGGCCCACCGCCATCATCGTGCGGCCCTGCCACTGCTCGCGCCAGAAGTCGCGCGCCTGGCGCGACACTGCGGCACCGTCCGAATCGGGAAACTCCGGCACCATGGGCGCGAAGGCGCGCGTGGCCGCACGGTAACCGGCATCGGGAAACGGCGCCATGTAGGCTGCGCATTGCGCTGGCGTCATCTGCGGATTGCCCCGCGCGAACAGGCGTGCGATGTCGTACTCCGGGCTCTTCGCGCACATCTCGCGCCAGGCCAGGAAACCGGGGGCGAGCGGCATGTCGCCGGTGGCCAGCACGGTGTTCATCACCAGCAGAGCGGCATAACGTTGCGGCGCCTGCATCGGCAGCGTCAGCCCGAGCAGGCCACCCCAGTCCTGCACCACCAGCACCATATCGGTCAGGTCCAGCCGCTCGATCAGTTCGAGCAGCACCTGTCGGTGCCAGGTGAAAGTGTGGCTTTGCGCCTTCTTCGGTTTGTCGCTTTTGCCAAAGCCGGGCATGTCGGGCGCGATCACGCGGTCGCCGGCCTGCAGGAATACCGGAATCATCTTGCGGTACAGGTAGCTCCAGGCCGGGTTGCCGTGCAGACACAACCAGGTGCGGCGTGCATCGGTGGGACCTTCGTCCAGGTAATGCAGGCGCAGGCCGGCCAGCGAGGGCAGGTCGGCCAGGTAGCGAGGCTGACAGGGATAGTCCGGCAGACCGTCGAAGCAGCTCTCGGGTGTGCGCAGCGCGTCGTCGCGCAATGGGGTAGTGTTCATGCGTTGTTCCTGGCGTCTGCCGTGAAAAAACTGCTGCAGCAGTGCGCTGCATTGCGACGCCAGCACACCGCCATCGACCCGGGTCTGGTGGTTGATGCGGCTTTCGGCAAACAGGTTCAGCACCGAGCCGGCGGCGCCGGTCTTGGGGTCGGGTGCGCCGTACACCACCCGCGCCAGCCGGGCATGCAGCATGGCGCCGACACACATGGTGCAGGGCTCCAATGTCACATACAGGGTGCAACCGTCGAGCCGGTAATTGCCAACGGCGGCGGCAGCGGCCCTTAGCGCGGCGACCTCGGCGTGCGCGGTCGGATCGTGGCTGGCGACCGGGCTGTTGTGCCCGCTGCCGAGCACACGGCCGTGCGGGTCGATCACCACGGCCCCGACCGGCACCTCGCCTGCGGCCGCGGCACGGCTCGCCTGCTTCAGCGCCAGCGCCATGCAGGCTTCGTCATTCATGCTGGCATCAGGCCGGCTTGTCGGACCGGGCTGCATCGCCGCCCCCCATGCCCAACCGGTCCATCCAGCCAACCAGCGCACGTGCCTGTTCGTTGCCGGCGCCATAGATTTCGCGCATACGCGCATGCGACTCGGGACGGTGCTGATTGAGCTTGAGCTTGCATTGCAGATCGAGCACCGTCAGTTCGAAGGCGACGATGCCGGCCAGCATCCTGTGCTGGAATTCGGTACCCAGCGCGATCCACTGCGCGATGTAATCCGGATCGTGCTCGCCGATGAGTTTCTTCAGCAGCCGGTCCTTGTCCAGTGGCTCGTCGACCAGCCGGACCGCGATTGTGCATTGCACCGCCAGATAGTTCCAGGTCGGCACACGCGCCTTGTCGGCATAGACACGCGGCGACATATAGGCTTGCGGCCCCATGAAACTGACCAGCGCCTGGGGACGCGCCTGCAGGTAGCGCCATTGGGCATTGGGCCGGGCGCAGTGGCCCAGCAACACCAGCGTGTCGCCGCGCTGCTCCAGGTGCAGCGGCAGGTGCGACAGGAACGGAAAACCCGCATCGTCGGTGCTGATCAAGGTGGCCAACGGATGGGCGCGTATCAGTTCGACCGCCAGCGCCCGGTCCTTGGAGTCGAAGTGTGGCGGCAAGTACATGGTGTCGGGACTGTAGCCCAAGCCGCGGCGGGGTTCAGGCCTTGGAGTCGGGGCAAGGCCGGACTCGAACTGCGCCATCCACCTCAAGTGCGTGCTGGCGCCGTCAACCTTCAGCGGCTGGTTCGACCCAGACCGGCTCCGGCGGCGACGCCAGAGCGCCTGCTGCATCACCTTGCTGCACCAGATCACGCAGGCTCATGTCGTCCAGCGACGCGGTTGCCGCCTGCTGCAATCGCGTGACCAGTCCATCCACGGCGGGTTGCGTCGGCAGGCGCGACGGCGACAGAAAACCGTCCTCGCCCGCCGCGCGCACCGTCTCCAGCACGTCGGCGACGAGGATACGACCTGGGTCGCGAGCCGGCAGGTAGGTGCAC
>JBBRVD010000087.1:0-15585 GCA_038247175.1 Burkholderiales bacterium
CAAACGTCGGCGTCACCGCCAGGCGCAGCTTGCGCTTGCTGCTGCCTGCACCGCTGCGGCCCGGAAACTTCTGCAAAGTGGCCAGCCCGTCGCGCACATGGGCCAGGTATTCGACGCCGTCGGTCGTCAGCGAAAAATCGGCGCGGCCGAACAGCTTGGTGCCGATGATCTGCTCGAGCTGCTTGACCCGGTGGCTCACCGCGCTGGGGGTGACATACATCTCGTCAGCGGTCTGGGTCACGCTGCGCAGGCGTGCCAGCGCCTCGAAGGTCAGCAGGCACTGGATCGGCGGGATTCGGGCGTTGATCGACATGATGGAGCCATTGTGAGGTTTCCGGCGCACCAATGCGAACCCGTCTGCAACGACCCGATGCCCAGCATGGCTGAATGCGCCGGTGCCGGGACACAGGCAATTACCGCGGCTTGGGAGCGCGCAAAGGGTATCCTGACGCGGGCCGTTAAAGTTGCATGCCAATCGCCTTCCCGGCCGCGCGCGGCCGGAGACGGACGCGCCATCGACCCAACCGTGATTTCCTGGGAACCCGACATGACCATGGACAACCGTGTTTCCATCCGAACACCGTTCGAGGCCGGCAACGGCAACCAGACCGCAACCGCAGCACAATGCCGCGCGTTTTATACCGATCTGGCGTCGCGTTATCCCGGCGTGTTGCATCTGTTTGCATTTGGCGAATCCGATGGCGGCCTGCCGCTCATGGCGGGAGTAGTGACCGCGGATGGCGAGTTCGATTGCGATCAACTGCGCCAGCAGGGACGCACGGTGTTCCTGAGCAACAACGGTATCCATCCCGGCGAGCCCGAGGGGATCGACGCGTGTATGGCACTGGTACGCGATTTTTGCGTCGACCCGCAGCGGCGTGCCGCGCTCGGCCAGACGGTGTTCCTGTTCGTCGCGGTGTACAACGTCGATGGACACAACAACCGCGGCAACACGTCGCGCGTGAACCAGATCGGGCCGGAGGCGTTCGGATTTCGCGCCAACAGCCGCAACCTCGATCTGAACCGCGACTTCGTCAAATGCGACAGCCGCGAGGCCCAGGCGTTCAACCGCCTGTTCGCGCTTTGGGATCCTGACGTGATGGTGGACACACACACCTCGAACGGCGCCGATTATGCGTACACGATGACGCTGATCCACACCCAAACCGACAAGCTGGGTGCAGGATTGGGCGGCTTCATGCGCGAGACGCTGCTGCCGCAGATCTATCGGCAGATGGACACACGGGGCTGGCCGACCTGTCCGTACGTGGAGCCGGTCGGTGAATCGCCAGACGGTGGCATTGCGCACATGCTCGATGTGCCGCGGTTTTCCACCGGATACGCGGCGCTGCATCACAGCATCGGTTTCATGCCCGAGACGCACATGCTCAAGCCGTTCGCCGATCGCTATGCCGCCACCCGCGCGCTGGTCGACACCGTGCTCGACTGCACGACGCGACACGGCGCGCAGATCCGTGCGCTGCGCCAGCAGGCCCGCGATGATGCGGCCACTCGCCGGCAGTGGCCGGTGTTGTGGCGCATCGACCGGGACCATCCGTCGCGGTTCCGTTTTCGCGGTTACCGCGCACTGCAGGTTCCCAGCCGGCTGGGCAACTACCAGCGTTTGATCTACGACCGCGATCAGCCCTGGGAGCAGGAGATTGATGTGTTCGACCGCGGCATCGTCGAACGGACCGTGCCCCGCCCGCGCTACTATTGGTTCCCGCAGGCCTACCGGGAGGTCGCGGACCGGCTGCGGTGGAATGGTGTGCGGGTGGATCGACTGGAGCAGGACCAGCAGCTGCAAGCCAGGGTGTACCGTATCGCCGCGTGGTCCAGCAGAACCACGCCCTACGAGGGACGCATGTTCCACGATGCGGTCGAGCTGACCGAAAAGGTGGAATCCATCATGGGCCGCGCGGGAGATTTCCAGGTCGCGCTGGACCAGGCGGCCGCGCGTTATGCGGTCGAGACGCTTGAGCCCATGGCGCACGACAGTTTCTTTCGGTGGGGCTTTTTCAACGCCGTGCTGGAGAAAAAGGAACGATTCTCCAACTATGTGTTCGAGGACACGGCGATGGAGATGCTGGCACGGGAGCCGGAACTGCACACTGCGTTCGAACAATGGAAAACCCGGTATCCAGATCGCTTGTCCGATCAGGATGCGGTACTGGGATTCCTGTTTGCCCAAGGCCGGCGCCACCACGAGCCGCAATGGCTGCGCTATCCGGTTGTCGCCATCGACTGACGCGGCGGGTTGCGAAGCGCGGTCTGTCGTCCGGATGGCTCTGACGGTCGTCGATATAATCCGCAACCTTTCGCATGCCGCGGCATCCCCGCGGACGTTTGTCGTGTCCGATCGATCCAAAGTCTTCCCCCAGTACCTGATGCCCAAGCGACTGATGACGCAGGTTGGCGGCATCGTCGCGTCCGGGCGCTGGGGTGGTGCGACCACGGCAATCATCCGCTGGTTCGTCGGCAAATATGGCGTGAACATGGCCGAGGCGGCAGATCCGGATATCCGCAACTACACCAGCTTCAACGAGTTTTTCACCCGCGCGCTCAAGCCGGGCGCGCGGCCGCTGGCGCGTGCGGAGCTGGTCAGCCCGGTCGACGGCGCGATCAGCCAGTTCGGCGCGATCGAGGCCGACCAGATCTTCCAGGCCAAGGGGCACCAGTATTCGACCACCACGCTGCTGGCCGGTGATGCTGCGCTGGCCGCCCGGTTCCAGGACGGCCAGTTCGCGACCCTGTACCTCAGCCCGAAGGACTACCACCGCATCCACATGCCGTGCGCCGGGCGTCTGGTGCGGATGGTCTATGTGCCGGGCGACCTGTTCTCGGTCAACCCGGTGACGGCGCGTGGTGTGCCGGGGCTGTTCGCGCGCAATGAACGCGTGGTGTGCGTTTTCGATTCCGCCAAAGGCCCGTTCGTGCTGGTGCTGGTGGGCGCGACCATCGTTGGCAGCATGGCCACGACCTGGCACGGCGTGGTCAACCCGCCACGTCCGCGCAAGCCGCGCAGTTGGGACTATGTCGGCCAGGCGATCGATTTCAAGCAGGGGGACGAGATGGGGCGTTTCCTGCTCGGCTCCACGGTCGTGGCGCTGTTCCCGCAGGGGCGCTGCAGCATCAGTGCGCACTGGGCGCCGGGACGCGGCATACGACTGGGTGAGGTCATGGGACAGGTGGCGGCGTAGCGCTGGCGCAAAACGGCCTAATCTTTGAACTCAGGCTGTCGCTTGCCCATGCCAGCCATCATCGCCTCCTGGATGTCGTCGCCCAGCAGCATGGCGGCGTTCCAGGTCGCGTTGTAGTGCAGGCTGTCGGCCACCGAGTGATCGCGGGCATAGGTGATCATCTCCTTGGTGCCGCGGATCGCCAGTGGCGACTTGGCCGCGATGGTGGCCGCCAGTTCCCGCACGCCAGCTTGCAGCGCCTCACGCGAATCGAAAACCTGGTTGACCAGGCGCATCTCGCGGGCTTCGGCTGCGCCAAAGCGCCGGCCGGTGTAGGCCAGTTCGCGTGCCTTGCCCTCCCCGACCAACCGGGGCAGGCGCTGCAGCGTGCCGACGTCGGCGGTCATGCCCAGGTCGATCTCCTTGATCGAGAAATACGCATCCATCGCGCAATAACGCATGTCGGCGCAGGTGACCAGGTCGATGCCCCCGCCGATGCAGCCGCCATGGATGGCGGCCAGCACCGGCTTGCGACACCGCTCCAGGCTGGTCAAGCTGTCCTGCATGTCCAGGATCAGCCGGCGCAGGTTCTCGCGCATGCGCGCTTCGCAGTCGTTATGGATCGCGGTGCCGACGCCCATCATCATCTCCAGGTCGATTCCGGCAGTGAAGAGTTTGCCTTCGCCCTCGAGAATCGCCACGCGGGCCTCGGGCGTGTCGTCGACCCAGCGGAACGCCCGCCGGATCTCCTGCCACATGTCGGCGTTCATCGCGTTGGCCTTTTCCGGCCGGTTCAATCGCACGGTGGCGACGTGGTGCTCGAGCGTCACGGTGAGGGTCTTGTAGGTCATGGGGTTGTTTCCGGTGGCGGGTTGGGCGCGGGTCGCCTCTGGCGCAAGCGCCGCAACCGCTGGCGGCGCCTGCAGTGCGACAGCCAGCTCGAAACCCTGCAGGATGGCGCTTTTGGCGTCGAGTTCGGTCGCCTTGTCGGCGCCACCGATCAGGTGCACTTTGACGCCGGCCGCCTGTAGCGCAGCCTGCAATTCACGCCGTGGCTCCTGGCCTGCGCACACGACGACGGTGTCGGCGGCGATCAACCGCGCATGTCCGTCCACGGTGATATGCAGCCCGGCGTCGTCGATCCGGCGATAGGTCGCGCCCGAGATCATCTCGACATGGCGGTGCTTGAGCGAGGTTCGATGGATCCAGCCGGTGGTCTTGCCCAGCCCCTCACCGACCTTGCCGGCCTTGCGTTGCAGCAATACGAGTTTGCGTGGGCTTTTTTCGATATGGGCGGGCTTCAATCCGCCGGCTTCGGCGTAGTCGGTGTCGATGCCCCACTCGGCGAAGAATTTGTCCGGATCCAGGCTGGGGCTGGTGCCGCTGTGCAGCAGGTATTCGGCGACGTCAAAACCGATACCGCCAGCACCAATCAGCGCCACGGTGGTGCCGACTTCGCACTTGTCGCGCAACACGTCTAGGTAGCCGCGCACCTTGGGGTGGTCGATGCCCTCGATCGCCGGCAGGCGCGGTGTCACACCGGTAGCCAGCACCACCTGCTCGAATCCGGCGTCGGCCAGTTCCCGAGCCCCGACCGGCTTGCCGAGCCTGAGCGTCACGCCGGTCAGTTCGATCTGGCGCCGGTAAAACCGCAGCGTCTCTTCGAACTCCTCCTTGCCCGGAATCTGTTTGGCGATGTTGAACTGCCCGCCGATCGCCTCGGCCGCGTCGAACAAGGTCACGTCGAAACCGCCCTGCGCCGCGGTGGTCGCGAAACTCAGGCCGGCCGGCCCGGCCCCGACCACCGCGACACGCCCCTTGGACCTGGCCGGCGCAATATTGCGCAGCGTCTCGTGGCAGGCGCGCGGGTTTACCAGGCAGGAGGTGACCTTGCCAGCGAAAGTGTGGTCCAGGCAAGCCTGGTTGCAACCGATGCAGGTGTTGATTTCGTCGGCCCGGCCCTGTTCGGCCTTGCGCACGAACAGCGGGTCGGCCAGGAACGGGCGCGCCATCGAGACCATGTCGCAATACCCGTCGGCCAGCAACTGCTCGGCCACCTCGGGCGTATTGATGCGGTTCGTGGCCACCAGCGGAATGCCGACCTTGCCCATCAACCGGCGTGTGACCCAGGCAAAGGCCGCGCGCGGCACCTTGGTCGCGATGGTCGGTATCCGCGCCTCGTGCCAGCCGATGCCGGTGTTGATGATGGTCGCGCCGGCTGCCTCGACCGCCTGCGCCAGTTGTACCACCTCGTCCAGCGTTGACCCACCCTCGACCAGGTCGAGCATCGACAGACGGTAGATGATGATGAAGTTGCGCCCGACCCGTTCGCGGGTCCGGCGCACGATCTCGACCGGGAAACGGATGCGGTTTTCGTACGATCCGCCCCACGCGTCCGCGCGGTGGTTGGTACGCGCGGCAATGAACTCGTTGATCAGGTAACCCTCGGAGCCCATGATCTCGACGCCGTCGTAGCCAGCCGATTGCGCCAGCACGGCGCAACGCACGAAGTCGGCAACCGTCTGTTCCACCTCGTCATTGCTCAGCTCCTGCGGCATCATCGGGTTGATCGGTGCCTGCAGCGCGCTGGGTGCGACCAGGTCGCCGTGGTAGGCGTAGCGGCCGAAATGCAGGATCTGCATGGCGATCTTGCCGCCAGCCTGGTGCACCGCTTCGGTCACCGGCTTGTGTTTCTCGGCTTGCGCTTCGGTGGTCAGCCGCGCTCCGCCCGGCATCGGACGGCCGCGGTCGTTCGGCGCAATACCGCCGGTGACGATCAGGCCGACGCCGCCGGCCGCGCGTTCGGCGTAGAAAGCCGCCAGGCGGGCAAATCCATCCTTGACCTCCTCCAGGCCGACGTGCATCGAGCCCATCAGCACCCGGTTGCGCAAGGTCGTGAAGCCCAGGTCGAGCGGGGCCAGCAGGTGGGGGTAGGTCGTCATCGGATGGAGATTCTCGAAAAATTAGGGCTGGGTGACCGGCAGGCTCCCAGCGTGCAGGTGGTCCGACCAAAAGAGCGAGGGCATCTTCTCACGGGTGTGCGTTGGTGCAGGTCCAACTGCTGGTGCGTGCCTTCGGCGAGGCCGGCAAACTGATGGCTCTGCGCGTGCTTTCCACCAAGGGTCGGCATACCGGCGCCATTGACCCCAAATACGAGTCAGGTATTGATTGACCCTGCGCGAGGTCCGTCGAATAATAGATCTTTAGTGAATCACTGTTTCATTAGTTGAACAAATAAGCCCATTCATCAACCTACCTCAAAAAGTCCTCGGCATGGAAAATGATGATCTGAGCCCCGAATGGCACGACGTGGCGTCCCGCGACCAGCTCGACCCGGATTTTCCGGTCGGAGTCGAGGTGAACGGACAGAATGTCGGCCTCTACCTGCAGGACGACCAGGTGCACGCGCTGGAGGATATCTGTCCACATGCCTACGCACTCTTGTCGCAGGGGTTCCAGGAAAGCGGCCAGATCGAGTGCCCGCTGCATGCGGCCCGTTTCGATATCGCGACCGGCAAGTGCCTCAACGAGATCGGTCAGCACGACATCCGCTGCTTTCCGGTACGGGTCGAGCAAGGGCGGGTCCAGATCCGTATCCCGATCAAGGTCGAGGCGGCATCATGACCCGTTTTGTAGCACCCGACGGCGTGCCGGCGATCGAGTTCATCGGCGTCGAAAAGCGCTTCCCCGCACGCGGCAAGTCCAGGGAAGTGCTGGCAGCGCGTGATGTGACCTTCTCGATCGCCCCAGGCGAGGTGGTGTCGATCATCGGCCCCTCCGGCTGCGGCAAGAGCACCTTGCTGAACATGGGCTCGGGTCTGGCCAAGACCAGCGCCGGTGCCGTCAGGGTGGCTGGACAGCCGGTCGAGGGGCCGAACCAACATGTGTCGTTCATGCTCCAGAAAGACCTCTTGATGCCGTGGCGCACGATCGCCCAGAACATCGAGTTCGGGCTGGAACTGCGCGGAGTCAAGGCCGATGCCCGCAGGCAGGTGTCCGACCGGCTGCTCGAGCAGTGCCATCTGCATGGTTTCGGCGCGCATTATCCGAACCAGCTCTCGGGCGGCATGCGCCAGCGCGTAGCGTTGGCACGCACGCTGGCGGTTGATCCGCTGGTGTTGCTGATGGACGAGCCGTTTTCGGCACTGGACGCGCAGACCAAGATGATCCTGCAGCAGGACCTGGCACAGACCGTGGCCCGCGAAGGCAAGACGGTGCTGTTCATCACCCATGACCTGTCCGAAGCCGTGGCATTGTCCGACCGGATCCTGGTCATGAGCGAGCGTCCGGGCACCATCATCGAACAGATCACCGTCGACATTCCCGGCCGCGACAACCCGATGCAGCGCCGCAAGCACGACCGGGTCGGACCGTTGGTCGGCCAGTTGATGGATCTGCTCAAGCTCGACGCCAATACCGAAGTGCACTGACAGGCCCGCGCCTACTGCAAGCCATCACCTGCCCATCGCCTGCCCATCGCCTGCCCATTACCTGCCCATCACCAACCGGAGCCTTGCCATGACACGACAGCACATCCCTTTCGCGACCCGTCGCGCCTGCCTGGCGCTCGCCGCCTGCGCCGCCCTGGGCGGGCCCTTGGCTGCGCAGGCCCAGGCCCTGCAGGAGGTCACCTACCTGCTGCCCGCTCCGGGCACCTTGCCGGCATTCGGTCCCTGGATGGTGGCGCAGGCCAAGGGCTACTACAAGGCCGAGGGCCTGGATGTGAAGTTCGTCACCGGCCGCGGCGGTGTGGATGTCGCCAAGCAGGTGGGTGCCGGCAACGCGGTCATCGGCGGCGCGATCGGCGACACGCCCATCATCGCGCGGGCCCAGGGTATCCCGGTCAAGGCGGTGGCCGTGCTCGGCGCGGGATCGCTGATGCAACTGGTCACGCACAAGGACCAGCGCATCGAGAGCCCGCGCGAGTTGCGCGGCAAGACGGTGACCGTGCTCGCCTACACCGACACGACCTATTACGCCCTGCTCGGCATGATGAGCAAGGTCCAGCTGACCAAGGCCGATGTCAACATCCAGGCCACCGGTCCGGCCGGCGTCTGGCAGCAGTTCCTGGCCAGGAAGTCCGACGGCATGGCCAGCACGCCCGACTGGACGGTGACCGTGATGGAGCAGGGCGCGCAGGTCGACATCCTGCCGGCCGACGTGTATTTCAAGAGCATGGCACAGGCCATCCTGGCATCCGACGACACCATCCAGAAAAACCCGCAGCTGATCCAGAAGCTGGTGCGCGCCACGCTCAAGGGCATGAAGGACATCATGTCCAACCCCAAGGAGGCGGCCAAGGTCTATGTGGCGCACGTGCCGACGCACACCGGCAAGGAGGCCTCGATCGAGAAGATGTTCGACATGTACAACAAGTACGTTTACGCGAACCAGAAGGTGCCGGGCACGATGGATGAGGCTCGCCTGGCCGAGCTGCAGAAGTTCTATGTCGCCAACGGAGTCGTACCCAGCGCAGTCCCGGTCCAGGATCTGTACACGAACCAGTTTGTTGCAGGCAAATGAACACTTGAACGGGGACTTCGGTCATGTCGGACAACCCATCGCCATTCGTCACCGCGGCCTGGAGCTTTCTGGTCCTGGTGGTGTTCCTGTTGCTCTGGGAGTTCGGCCCGGGCTGGGTCGGCATGCCCGAATTCGTGTTTCCGCCGCTGTCGCGCGTCGCCCAGGAGGCGGTGCGCATCTGGCAGACCGAACGCCTGCTCTGGCACGCCGGCATCACCTCGCTCGAGGTCGTGCTCGGTTTCGTGATCGGTTCGGCCATGGGTGCGCTGATCGGCTATGCGCTGGGCGTCTCGCCACGGGTCGAGGCCATCCTCTCGCCGTACCTGCTGGCGTTGCAGATTGCGCCCAAGGTCGCGTTTGCGCCGCTGTTCGTGATGTGGCTGGGCTACACCATCTATCCGAAGATCCTGGTGGCGATCCTGATCGTGTTCTTCCCGGTGCTGATCAACGTGTTGTCTGCGATGCGGACGATGGACAGCGACATGATCAACCTGGCACGGTCGTTTTCGGCCACCCGTTTCCAGGTGTTTCGCATGGTCGAATACCCGACCACGCTGCCGTCCTTGTTCTCCGGACTGCGGATTGCAAGCACGTTGGCGGTGATCGGTGTCGTGGTGGGCGAACTGGTGGGCGGCAACATGGGGCTGGGCTTCATGCTGGTGTTCTTCGAGGGCCAGGGCAACACGGCCGCGGTGTTCGTCGTAATCGCCGTGCTGACCGTGATCGGCATCATTGCCTACTACGCGGTGGTGCTGGCGGAGCGCAAGGTCCTGCATTACCTGCCCAGCGCCCAGCGCCGGATGGGCTGAATTGGAGCTGCGCATGACATCCCACCATGAAATCCAGCTGCAGGGCCGCCGGGTCCTGGTCACCGGTTCGGCGCGCGGACTGGGCGAAGCGTTCGCGCGCGCGCTGGTCGCGGCGGGCGCCAGGGTCGTGGTCAGCGACGTGCTGCACGAGCGCGGCCAGGCGCTGGCCGATGCGCTGGGCGAAAACGCCTGCTACGTGCCGATGGACCTGTCCGATGCGGCATCGATCCGCAGCGGCGTGGAGGCTGCGGCAGCCGCCATGGGCGGATTGGATGGATTGATCAACAACGGCGCCATCACCAACTCGGGTGGCCGCAACATGGACCAGCTCGAAGCCGACCTGTGGGACCGGGTGATGGACGTCAATGTGCGCGGTACCTGGCAGGCGACCGTGGCAGCGACACCGCACCTGGCGGCATCGGGCAGCGGCCGGGTCGTGAACCTCGCATCCGACACCGCCTTGTGGGGTGCGCCGCGACTGATGGCCTACATCGCCAGTAAAGGTGCGGTGATCGCGATGACACGCGGCATGGCGCGCGAACTCGGTGCGCAGGGCATCACCGTGAACGCGATCGCACCCGGACTGACACTGGTCGAGGCAACCGCATACGTGCCAGCCGAGCGCCACGACTACTACCTCAAGGGGCGAGCCGTGCCGCGCGCCCAGGTTCCCGAAGACGTCACCGCCGCAGCACTGTTCCTGATGACCCGTGCCAGCGGTTTCATCACCGGGCAACTGCTGCCGGTCAATGGCGGGTTTGTCATGAACTAGCAACGCGAGTCAATAACGCAGTTAATTGGAATCTGACCCCCATTGACTGTGTGACCCCCATTAACTGTGCCCCCTTCCGCAATCAAGGAACCCCACCATGAACACCACCGCCGCCGCCAACCAACCCGTCTTCAATGAACGCGGCCTGCTTGACGCCAACATCGCGCCCGAGGCCGAGATCCAGAAGGGTCTGCTACCGGCCGACGGCCAGAACTTCGCGCAGTGGATGGAGACGCGGGTCGCGCGTTACCCGACCCGTCGCTACGACTGGGATGCGCTCAAGTTTCAGGCCGACTACGACCCGAAGTACCGCCGTGCGCAGATGCGTTACCTGGGTACCGGCGGCACCGGTGTGTCAAGCGACAACAACACCGTGCCGGCAGCCCACTTCACGTTCTCGACCATGGTGATTCCGGCCGGCAACATCGGCCCGTCCCATATCCATTACGACGTGGAGGAGGTGTTCTTCGTCATGCGCGGCAAGATGAAGGTCGTGTGCGAGAAGGACGGCCAGAAGTGGGAGGCGGTGCTCGGTGAGCGCGACCTGATCTCGATACCGCCCGGCGTGTACCGCGAGGAGATCAACATCGGCGACGAAGATGCGCTGATGTGCGTGATGCTCGGCGCAGCCAGGCCGATCACGCCGGTGTACCCGCCTGACAGTCCGCTGGCCCAGATCAAGCGCGACTTGAAAAAGTAAAACGCGCAGCCGCCTGCCATGTCGCTGCTTGACCAGTTGTCGTTGTTTGCGTTCGAGACCGTACGTGTCGCGGACGGTGCCAGCGTGCAGTTCCGCCGTGCCCGGGGTGCCGGCGTGGAGGCCGGCGCCGCGGTGACGCATGTCCTGCTGCACGGCATCGGTTCGGCATCGGGCAGCTGGCTGGCGCAATTGCAAGAGGCGCGCGCCCACACGCGAACGCCCAGCCATGTGCTGGCATGGGACGCGCCGGGGTACGGCAGCAGTTCCGCGTTGCCGATGCAAACCCCTCGCGCCGTGGACTACGCCACGCGCCTGTGGGCCTGGCTCGATGCCTTTGCGGTAACGCAGCCGTTCACGCTGGTGGGCCATTCACTGGGCGCATTGATGGCGGCTGCCGCCGCCGTGCAGGCACCATCGCGTGTGTCGCGCCTGGTACTGTTGGCGCCGGCGCAAGGCTATGCCCGCGCCAGCGTGGGGGCTCGCGAAAAGAAACTGACGGACCGGCTGGCCAACCTGGCAGCGCTCGGTCCGGCCGGCATCGCCCGCACACGTGCGGCCGCGATGCTGTCGGCCGAGGCCGATGATGCACAGCGCCTGTTTGTCGAACAGGTGATGGCGCAGATCGACCCGGCCGGGTACACCCAGGCCGCGCGCATGCTCGCGGGTGGCGACCTGCTTGGCGACCTGCGTGCGCTGACCTGCCCGATCATGATCGCGAGCGGCGAGTCCGACACAATCACGCCGCCGCAAGCTGCTCGGGAGCTGGCGCGCGAGACGGGCGCATCTTTTGTGTCGTTGGGTGCGGTCGGCCACGGTTGTGCGTTGCAGGCAGGTGTGCAAGTCAACCGCCTGTTGGGCCTGAAGGAGAACGCCACATGAAAACCGTGGCCACGGCTCATGCGGCAACAACCATCGGCGCGCCTCGCCAGGCCGCCCCGGATGAGGCTGACGCCCGCGAAAAGTCGGCGGGCGAAGATCGTTATCTGGTTCCCGCCTTGCAGCGCGGCCTGCAGTTGCTGGGCCAGTTTTCGCGTGACCAACCGCAACTCACCGGGGCCGAGTTGTCACGGCGGCTCGGGTTGCCGCGCGCCTCGGTATTTCGCATCCTGCAGACGCTTGAGCAGATGGGTTTTGTCCAACGTGTCGGCGAGGGTGCGCACTACAAGCTGGGCATGGCGGTGCTGCGCCTGGGTTTCGAGTTCCTGGCCTCGATGGAGTTGAACGAACTGGGCCGCCCGGTGATCGACGATCTGTGCGCGGCCACCGGACTGACCTCCCATCTGGTCGTGCGCGATGGCCGCAACGTGGTGTTCGTCGCCAAGGCGCTCGGCCGTTCCTTCCTGTCCAACTCGATCCAGATCGGCGCGCGGCTGCCGGCCCATGCGACCGTGCTGGGCCGGGTGCTGCTGGCCGACCTGTCGGTCGACGAACTGGCCGCCCTGTACCGCGGCGTTGGGCTGACCGCCTACACCGAGCAAACCCCGACCACCATCGCGGTGCTCAAGCAGATGGTCGACGACGATGCCCGGCGCGGCTACGGCATCAGCCAGGGCGGGTTCGAGTCGGCGATCTCGACCATCGCCGCGCCGGTGCTCGACAACCAGCGCAAGGTGGCAGCCGCGGTCAGCGTGACCGTGCCCTATCAGCAAATTGATCCGCGGCAACTGCAAGAGCTGGTGTCGCAGGTGCGGCTGGCCGCGCAGCGCCTGTCGCAGCACATCTGCCATTTGCCGTCGGCCAGTCATCCCGTGTCCCATCATTCGAACAATTCCAGGTCATGAACACAGACACGCCACGCATCACGGTGGGCGAACTCGCCGTCCGCTTTCTCGAGCTGCAGGGCTCCCGCGCCGCCTTCGGCGTGATCTCGATCCACAACATGCCGATCCTGGACGCCTTCCACAAGCGCCAGAAAATCCGCTTCGTGTCTGCCCGCGGCGAGGCTGGCGCCTGCAACATGGCCGACGCCTATGCGCGCGTCAGTGGCACGCTGGGTGTGTGCGTCACCAGCACCGGAACCGGTGCCGGCAATGCGGCGGGCGCGCTGGTGGAGGCCATCACCGCCGGCACGCCGTTGCTGCACCTGACCGGCCAGATCGAGGCCGACTATCTGGATCGCGACCTGGGATTCATCCATGAGGCGCCGGCCCAGCTGGCGATGCTGCAGTCGGTCAGCAAGGCGGCGTTGCGGATCCGCGATGCCGCCACCGCGCTGGCCACGCTGCGCGAGGCGGTGCGAATCGCACACACGCCACCGTGCGGCCCGGTCAGCATCGAGATCCCGATCGACGTGCAGGCCAGCCTGCTCGACCTGCCGCCCGACATGGCCAAAGAGGATGTGGCGCCGCTGCAGGCCACAGCGCAGCAAATCGATGCGCTGGCCGACCGGTTGAGCCAGGCGCAGCGGCCGATGTTGTGGCTGGGCGGCGGCGCGCGGGGCGCGGCGGATGCGGTGGCGCGCATGGTGCGTCTGGGTTTCGGCATCGTGACCTCGGTACAGGGGCGCGGCATCGTGGCCGAGGACGATCCGGTCACGCTGGGTTCGTTCAATCTTCAAAAGCCGGTCGAAGATTTTTACCAGACCTGCGACGCCATGCTGGTCGTGGGCTCGCGGTTGCGCAGCAACGAGACCTTGCGTTACAGGTTGCACCTGCCCAAGCCCTTGTTCCGCATCGATGCCAATGCCCTGGCGCACAACCGGGGCTACGCCAGCGACTATTTCGTTCAGGGCGATGCCAGCCTCGCGCTGCATGCGTTGGCCGACCGTCTCGAGGGCAGGATGCAGATCGATGCAGCGTTTGCCGGCGACTTGCGGCAGGCGCGCGCAAGGGCCGGCGACCAGGTCGACGCCGGGCTGGGCCCGTATCTGCAACTCAAGAACACGCTGGGCCGGATGGTCGACAGACGCTGCTGGTGGGTGCGCGACATCACGCTATCCAACAGCATGTGGGGCAATCGCAGCCCGGTGCTGGACAATCCGCGTGGTGGCGTGCACGCCCTCGGTGGCGGCATCGGCCAGGGCCTGGCGATGGCCATCGGCACCTCGGTTGCGAACACCATGCATGCGCTGGGCCGCAAGACCGTCGTGCTGGCTGGCGACGGTGGCTTCATGCTCAATGTCGGCGAGCTGGCCTGCGCCGTGCAAGAGAAGGCGGAGCTTATGGTGCTGTTGATGAACGACAGCTGTTATGGCGTGATCAAGAACATCCAGGACGACATCTATGGCAGCCGCCACTGTTATGTCGACCTCGTCAACCCGGATTTCGCGGGCCTGTGCGCCAGCCTGAAGGTGCCGCATTTCCGCTTGTCGGATCCGGCGCAGACCGCCGCGATACTGGAGCAGGCGCTGCAGGTCACGGGCGGCCCGGTGATGGTCGAGGTCGACATGAAGGCCTGGGGCCCTTTCGCCGCCAAGTTCGCAGGCCCGATTCTCAAGAAGGACTGATGTGCTCCGTGTGACCCTGATCGGATTCGGCGCCATAGGGCAGTCGCTGCTGGCGCGCACCCGCGGTCATGCAGCGCTGCGTATCACGCATATCGTTGTGCCGCATGCACGTGTGGCAGACATGCAGGTGAAGGCTGGCGCCGAAGTCTGCGTGACCGATGGCGTGCCGGCCGATGCGCACCTGGTGCTGGAATGCGCCGGGCACAAGGCTTTGACAGAACATGTGATGCCGGCGCTGGCGCGCGGCGTCGAATGTGCGGTTTTGTCGATCGGCGCCTTGAGCGAACCGGGACTGGTCGAGCAGCTCGACGACGCGGCGCGTCGGGGCGCGACGCGGCTGCATCTGCTGTCGGGTGCCATCGGCGGCGTCGATGCGATCGCCGCGGCGCGGCTGGCCGGACTGGACGAGGTGACCTACACCGGACGCAAGCCGCCTCAAGGCTGGCGCGGCACCCCGGCGGACCGGCAGTTTGACCTGGACGCCTTGACCGAACCCACGCAGATCCTGCAGGCCACGGCGCGCGAGGCGGCGCGCCTGTACCCGAAGAACGCGAACGTCGCGGCCACGATTGCGCTGGCCGGGCTGGGGCTCGATGCCACCACGGTGCGCCTGATCGCAGACCCGACGGTGAGCGAGAACGTGCACGAGATCGCGGTGCGCGGCGCGTTTGGCGCGATGTCCTTGACGATGCGCGGCAAGCCGCTGGCGGACAACCCCAAGACATCGGCATTGACCGTGTTGTCGGCGCTGCGTTTCCTGCACAACCAGGTCGGCCCGACCACCATCTGAGCCGCGGCACGAGACACCCATCCCATGAGCGAAAAGATCCAGACCCTGTTGGCCGGACGCTGGCGCGATGCCAGCGGACCGGCCTATGTGACTGAATATCCAGCCGACGGCAGCCTGGTTGCCACGCTGCATGCCGCCACCGCGCAGGATGTCGACGAGGCTGTGCAGGCTGCGGAGCAGGCGCGCCGGCGGCCGGCCTGGGCCAACCTCAAGCGCCATGAACGCGCCGGCATCCTGTACCGAATCGCCAGCGGCATCCGCGCGCGCTCCGAGGAATTGGCGCAATTGCAGCGGCTGGACAACGGCAAGCCGATCAGCGAGACCCGCGCACTGGTGGCCAGCGCTGCCGGCACCTTCCAGTTCTTCG
>JBBRVD010000088.1:0-15293 GCA_038247175.1 Burkholderiales bacterium
GGCAAACGCCTAATCATCCCCGATTGCCTGAACGATGTAAATCGAAAGCAGGCCCACGCCACCCCATTGCGGACTGTTTGACGACACCGTTGATGCTGGTCGGGGTGAGAGGATTCGAACCTCCGGCCTCTACGTCCCGAACGTAGCGCTCTACCAGGCTAAGCTACACCCCGATGACGGGCGCACGACATGAAAATCCTAGTTGGTGCGCTCCAAAAGCTGACCCGATAATTGTAGCAAACAAGATACATGCGGCCCTGGCGGCAATTGACTTGCGGCGGCAGTTGCACGGGTGGCTTCACGTGCCGCAGCATCCCGTGAAAAATCGAGTGCTCCGGTTTCCCTGACGATATCGACGACCTGTTGCAACATATCGACCGCGCCGGTCTCGATGGCCTTGGCGATCAGGGCGCGTTGCTCCGTGGTTCCGCGTTGCATGGCGCAGATCAGCGGCAAGGTGGCCTTGCCTTCGCGCAGGTCGTCGCCCAGATTCTTGCCCAGCAATTCGGCGTCTCCAGCATAGTCCAGCACGTCATCGATGACCTGGAACGCGGTTCCCAGGGCCTGGCCATATTGTGCGCAGGCTTCCTCCATGACGCTCGATGCGCCCGCCAGAATGGCGCCCACGCGGGCGCTGGCTTCAAACAGCTTGGCTGTCTTGGAGCGGATGACGTGCAGATACCCGGCCTCGTCGAGTCCCGCGTTGTGCATGTTCATCAGTTGGAGCACTTCACCTTCCGCAATCACATTGGTGGCATCGGCGAGAACCGCCATGATCCGCATGTTTGCCGCCTCGACCATCATCTGGAAGGCCCGGGAGTAAAGGAAGTCACCCACCAGAACGCTGGCTGGATTGCCGAATGTTTCGTTGGCGGTGGCATTGCCGCGGCGCATGGCGGAATCATCGACCACGTCGTCGTGCAGCAAGGTCGCCGTATGGATGAACTCGACAACTGCAGCCAGGTTGAAGCGCTGCGGGCCCGAATAACCCAAGGCGCCACTGGTGAGCAGCAGCAACGCCGGGCGCAATCGTTTGCCGCCCGCTCCGATGATGTAGCGTGACACCTCGCCGACCAAGGGAACGCCAGAGTCCAGCCGCCGCGAGATGGCGGCATCGACTTCGCGCATGTCCGCGGCGATGACGGCGAGTCCGGTCGCCATATGGGAAGGGAATGTCTGCAAGGCCATCAAGGGGGAGTTAGCCAGACATTATAGGAAAGCTAGCAATGGCAACCATGCCTGCCAACAGACAGGGTCACGGGGTCCCGCAGCCAATTGGGAATGCTATACTCGCCGGCTGTGCGGAATTTGGTCCGCACAGTTATTTGGAAGACGCATTTGCCGTCTTTGGATGAGAGGTCCACATGTACGCGGTCATAAAAACCGGTGGCAAACAATATCGGGTTGCCACCGGCGAGAACATCAAAGTAGAACAGATTGCTGCGGATGTAGGTCAGGAGATTGTCATCGACCAGGTTCTGGCCGTCGGAAACGGCGCTGAAATCAAGGTCGGAACGCCCCTGGTGTCCGGCGCAACAGTCAAAGCCACGGTCGTGGCGCATGGTAAGCACGACAAGGTCAGCATCTTCAAAATGCGCCGGCGCAAGCACTACCAGAAGCGCCAAGGTCACCGTCAGCAGTACACCGAGCTGCAAATCGGCGCGATTGCAGCCTGATGAACCATTGAATCGGGGTCTGCCCGGTTCGCACTGATTGGAGAAGCCAAATGGCACAGAAAAAAGGCGGCGGCTCGACGCGAAACGGGCGTGATTCCAAGCCCAAGATGCTGGGCGTGAAGGCTTTTGGCGGCGAGGCGGTCTCCGCTGGCGCCATCATTGTTCGCCAGCGTGGCACTCGCTTCCATCCCGGCGTCAATGTCGGTGTTGGCAAGGATCACACCTTGTTTGCCCTGGCAGACGGTAAGGTGTCGTTTGCCATCAAGGGATCGATGAACAAGCATACGGTCAACGTCACGCCGGCCTGATTCGGCATCTGCCCGGTTCCAAACCCTGCGCCCTGCGCGGGGTTTTCCGTTTATGCGTCCTCGTTGTTGTTGCCCTGATTTCGACTCGGTAACGCCTGTCGAGACGATGCCGGGCCGGGTCGGGTTGTCATCACGTAATCATTCATGAAGTTCGTCGACGAAGCCTCCATCGACATTGCCGCAGGCGATGGAGGTGCAGGCTGCGTGTCGTTCCGGCACGAGAAATACAAGGAGTTCGGCGGTCCCAACGGCGGTGATGGGGGGCGGGGCGGTCATGTGTATGCGGTCGCCGATGTGGGGCTGAACACGTTGGTGGACTTCCGGTATGCGCGCCGGCACGAGGCCAAACGTGGGCAACATGGAATGGGTTCGGACATGTTTGGCGCCGCGGGTGAAGACATCACCCTGCGCGTGCCGGTGGGCACCGTCATTTCCGATGCCGAATCCGGCGAGGTGCTGTACGAGCTGCTCAAGCCCGACGAGGTCATCACGATCGCCAAGGGAGGTGACGGCGGATTCGGCAACATGCGTTTCAAGAGCGCGATCAACCGGGCGCCAAGGCAAAAAACGCCAGGCTGGCCTGGCGAGAAGAAGAGCCTCAAGCTCGAGTTGAAGGTGCTGGCCGACGTGGGCCTGCTCGGTATGCCCAATGCAGGTAAGTCGACGCTCATTTCCGCCATATCCAACGCCAGGCCCCGGATCGCGGACTATCCCTTCACGACACTGCATCCCAATCTGGGTGTGGTGCGAGTCGGTCCTTCCCAGAGTTTCGTCGTGGCGGATCTGCCGGGACTGATCGAGGGCGCATCGGACGGCGCCGGGCTCGGCCATCTTTTTCTGCGGCACTTGCAGCGCACACGGCTGCTGCTGCACGTCGTGGACATGGCGCCGTTCGACGACAGTGTGGATACTGTTGCACAGGCAAAGGCCATCGTCAACGAGCTCAAGAAGTACGACCCGAAGCTCCATCGCAAGCCGCGCTGGCTGGTACTCAACAAGCTCGACATGGTGCCCGCCGACAAGCGCGAGGCGCTGGTGGCCGATTTCGTACGGCGGATGCGCTTCAAGGGCCCGGTGTTCGAGATCTCGGCCTTGACACGCGAGGGTTGCGAGGCGCTGGTGCAGGGGGTTTTCAAGCAAGTCCAGACGCAACAGCAGGCCGAGCAGACGGTGCCCATCGTCGATCCGCGATTTGCGCCGGACGGCGCCGCGTAAGCGCGTGTCTCAAGAGGCCTGACTTACCGAGTTCCGTTGCATGAGCACGAGCGTTCAGCCCCTCGTGATGCGCCAGGCCAGGCGCATCGTCGTCAAGGTCGGCTCCAGCCTGGTCACGAACGACGGCCGTGGTCTGGATGAGCAGGCCATTGGCGAGTGGTGCCGCCAATTGGCAATGCTGGTCGGCGACAAGCGTGAAGTCGTGATGGTATCGAGCGGTGCGATCGCCGAAGGCATGAAGCGGCTGGGCTGGAAAACCCGTCCACACCAGGTGCATCAGCTGCAGGCGGCCGCGGCAGTCGGTCAGATGGGGCTTGCGCAGATGTACGAGTCCAAGCTGCGCGCCCACGGCCTGGGCAGCGCTCAGGTATTGCTCACCCATGCCGACCTGGCTGACCGCGAGCGTTACCTCAATGCCCGCTCGACCTTGATGACCCTGCTCAAGCTGGGTATTGTTCCGGTCATCAATGAAAACGATACGGTCGTCAATGACGAGATCAAATTCGGAGACAACGACACCCTTGGCGCCCTGGTTGCCAATCTCGTGGAGGCCGATCTGCTGATCATCCTGACCGACCAGCGCGGGCTGTACACCGCCGATCCCCGCAAAGATCCCGATGCCCAGTTCGTGCACGAGGCCAAGGCCGGTGATCCGGCGCTGGAACTGATGGCCGGTGGCGCCGGCTCCAGCCTCGGGCGGGGCGGCATGATCACCAAGATCCTGGCCGCACGCCGTGCCGCCGGATCCGGTGCATCGACCGTCATCGCGTGGGGCCGGGAGCCCGACGTGCTCGGTCGTCTGATGGCTGGCGAATCCATCGGTACGTTGCTGGTGGCGCAGACGCAGAAGCAACAGGCGCGCAAGCAGTGGATTTCCGATCACTTGCAGTTGCGCGGCGCGGTCACCGTGGACGCGGGTGCGGCTTCGAAATTGCGAGCCGACGGCAAGAGCCTGCTGCCGATCGGTATGTTGAGCGTTATCGGGGAGTTTTCGCGTGGCGACGTGATCGCGGTACGCGAGACGTCCGGCGCGGAGATTGCGCGTGGGCTGGCCAACTATTCGAGCTTTGAAGCGCGCCTGATTTGCCGCAAGCCGTCAGCCGACCTCGAGCGCCTGCTGGGCTACGTCGCGGAGCCGGAAATGGTCCATCGGGACAATCTGGTCATCACGCGCTAAGAGCCGTGGGGCGGAGCCGGTGGGCAGGGCCACTGGGCCCGTTTTCCCGCGCGGAGAGGGTATGTGGCAAGGCCGTTGGCGTTGCGGGCCGCCTCAGCGTTGTGAGCCGTCCCCCGAGGAAAGTTTCAGTTTGCGCAAGATGGCTTGTGGCGACGCACCCGCTGCCGACCGTCCGTCACACACCCCTTGTCGCGCCAGCGCCAGTGCATGCATCGACGGTCGGCTGTCATTGAGTTTTTGCCACTCGGGGTTGGGGACCAGGTCCCATTGGCGGTCGTTTCCGGCGCGTGCATAGGTCTTGACTTCGCCGGCACGGCACCAGATGCCCTCATACGCCGCATTTACGTTGCCGCTACTGGAAACGGCAACCACGACGTAGCGCACGATACCGTCGCTGGATATTGTCAGGCTGTCGGGGTCGATCCCGACGTTGACCGACAGGTAGCGGGGCATCTCGATTGGCACCAGCGAGTCGGTCCGAAACGTGACGGGCGGTTTCGCCTGCAGTTCCTTCCAGTCGGGGTCGAGGTCCGCGAGCTGGGCTGACACATGCGTAGTCATCAGCAGGCAGGCCGTCATCGACAAAGCAATCTTAGCGCGCATGAGGGGCATCGGGTTCATCGATCACGGCGTTGGTATGCGGATCCGGTTCAAAACTGGCCCCGGGAGGCAAGGCGATTCCTGCCCGTGCTGCCCCGTCGACCACACGCGCATGGAGATGGTCATGGTCGCGCGTGCGGCTGCCGCTGCGCAGAAAGCGGTTGCGCATCTCGTGCCGCGGCAGGTATCGCGCAAGCTCCGTCAATGCCATTTCATAGACGCCTCGCTTGAACTCGACAACCATGTCCAGCGGGACCCAGTAATCGTTCCAGCGCCATGCGTCGAACTCCGGGTGTTCGGTTGCGCGCAGGTTCAAGTTCCAGTCGTATCCGACCAGTTGCAGCAGATACCAGATCTGCTTCTGGCCCTTGTAATGGCCCCGTGCATCGCGGCGGATGTAGCGATCCGGCACCTCGTAGCGCAACCAGTCTCGGGTACGCGCGACCACGCATACGTGCTCCGGATGGAGCCCCACTTCCTCATGCAATTCTCGGTACATGGCCTGCTCGGGGGTCTCTCCACGATCGATGCCACCTTGCGGAAACTGCCAAGAGTGGGTACGAATGCGTTTGCCCCAGAATACCTGGTTCCTCTGGTTGAGCAGAACAATGCCGACATTGGGCCGAAAGCCGTCCCGGTCAAGCATAATCAAATCCCAATTTTCAAACTGATTCCATTATGCCCCGCAAGCTGCGAGCGGCAAAGTGACTGGAACCGTCTCGAACTCCATGAAAGCCTCCCGATTTTTCATCTCCACGCTCAAGGAAGCGCCTGCCGACGCGGAAGTCGCCAGCCATCGACTGATGATGCGCGCCGGCCTGATCAAGAAGCTCGGAGCCGGCATCTACAGTTATATGCCAATGGGTCTGCGGGTCATCCGCAAGGTGGAGGCCATCGTGCGCGAGGAGATGAACCGCGCCGGTGCGGTGGAGCTTTCGATGCCGGTCGTGCAGCCAGCCGAGTTGTGGCAGGAGACCGGGCGATTCGCCAAGATGGGCCCCGAGTTGCTGCGCATCCGCGACCGGCACGACCGCGACTATGTCGTGCAGCCGACCAGCGAGGAGGTGGTGACCGACATCATGCGGCAGGACATCAAAAGCTATAAACAACTGCCGCGTAACCTGTATCAGATCCAGACCAAGTTCCGCGACGAGCGCCGTCCCCGCTTCGGATTGATGCGCGGTCGCGAATTCACCATGAAGGACGCTTACAGTTTCGACCGCGACGCGGAAGGCGCCAAGGCGAGTTACCAGACCATGGCGCAGGCCTATCGGTGTATCTTCGATCGCTTTGGCCTGCGCTACCGGGCCGTGGCGGCCGATAGCGGCGCGATCGGTGGCGACCTGAGCGAAGAGTTCCAGGTGATTGCCACGACCGGCGAGGACGCCATCGTGTTTTGCCCGGACAGCGACTATGCGGCCAACATGGAGAAGGCCGAGGCGCTGGCACCGCAGCACCCCCGGCCGGCGCCGGCATTGGCCATGGCCAAGACCGCCACACCGGGCAAAAGCACCTGTGCCGACGTGGCTCAATACCTCGGTGTGCCGTTGCAGCAGACGGTCAAGTCACTGGTCATCACGACTGAGCAGTTGGAAGCCCCGGGTCACGTGGTCACCAAGCAGGTGTGGCTGCTGATGTTGCGTGGCGATCATGATCTCAATGAGGTCAAGGCCAACAAGGTGCCCGGGCTGGAAGCGGGATTTCGCTTCGCCACGCTGGAGGAGATCGACGAGCACTTCGGATGCAAGCCAGGTTACCTGGGCCTGATCAACATGCGCAAGCCGGTGCGGGTGGTGGCCGACCGCGAAGTGGCCGCCATGGCTGATTGGATCTGCGGCGCCAATGAGCCCGATTTTCACATCACCGGGGTTAACTGGGGTCGTGACCTACCGGAGCCGGAAACCGTGGCCGACCTGCGCAATGTGAAAGCCGGCGACGCTTCGCCCGACGGCAAGGGCTTGCTGGCGATCGAGCGTGGCATAGAGGTTGGCCATGTGTTCTACCTCGGAACCAAATATAGCCGTGCGATGAACGCGACTTTCCTCGATGCCAACGGCAAACCCCAGTTCATGGAGATGGGGTGTTATGGCATCGGCATCACCCGGTTGCCGGCGGCGGCGATCGAACAGAACCACGACGAGCGCGGCATCATCTGGCCCGACGCGCTGGCGCCATTCACACTGGTGATCTGTCCGATCGGGCCGGATCGCAGCCCGGAGGTCAAGGCCGCGGCCGAAGCGCTGTACGCGCAGTTCTTGCAGGCGGGCGTCGACGTCATTCTCGATGACCGCGGTGAACGACCGGGCGCGATGTTTGCCGACTGGGAGTTGATTGGTGTGCCACATCGTCTCACCATTGGCGAGCGGGGCCTCAAGGATGGGCAGGTCGAATACCAGCACCGGCGCGATACGGAGCCCACCAAGCTGGCCCTCGATGCAGTTTTTGCGTACGTGATATCCCGCTTGGAGCGATGAAGGGTTTTTGCGTCATTGCCCGGACTTCACCTGCCGCCACCGATGTGAGCGGTGTTTCGCGGCGCAATTCCCTCGTGGCACTGGCCGGCGTCGCAGTTCCGGCGCTTGTGCACCGGCCCGCGCTGGCCGGAGGGCAGCTGGAGGAACCGCTGATCGATTCCGTGCGCACGGCGCTGTCGGCTTCGATCAGCAGTGCCGCGCCGCCGGTGCCTGTGTTCGCCGACACCGTGTCCCGGATCGAGCACCTGCGCTGGCTGGGCGCCATGAGTACCCGGTTGCGCCGGCGCAAGGCCGACCTGGAGACCCGCAAGGAGTTCCTGCAGACGGTCTGGTACGAGAGCAAGCGCGCTGGACTCGACACCACACTGGTGCTCGGACTGATCCAGGTCGAGAGCGCGTTTCGCAAATATGCCGTGTCCGTGGCAGGCGCGCGCGGCTACATGCAGGTCATGCCATTCTGGACCCGGGTGCTGGGCAGCGGTGATCCATCGGTGTTGTTCCATATGCAGACCAACCTGCGTTTCGGTTGCGTCATCCTGCGCCACTATCTCGATCGTGAGAAGGGCAATCTGTTCATGGCGCTGGGCCGCTACAACGGCTCGCGCGGCAAGGACCCATATCCGAAGGCGGTGATCAGTGCGTCCCGCCAGTGGGAATACCACACCGCCTGAGGCCGGTTTGGTCGGTTCGCCGCGGCCTACTGGATAAAGCCGATCGCGTTCTTGCGCCCGGCTGAGCGCGGCAGGTCTCCGGTCAGGACCGTGTCCCGGTTGTCCAAACAGGCATTGCCGAAGCCGGTCATCAAAGCCCGGCGCATCTCGCGCGGCGCCAGTTCGGCCAGCAGGTCGAGCACGTCGTCGCCTGGTTCGGGGTCGAAACGCGGGCCCCAGCCATGCGCTGCGCAAATCGACCGGTACAGATTGCGGGCGATCAGGCGTGCTGCGTCCGGGTCGGGCGCATCGACCCAGAACACGTTCATGCGATTGCGGATCGGCTCGGGGATAGCGCGTTCATCGTTGGCCGTCGTGATCCAGATGACCTGACTGGCGTCGATCGCGACCTCGGCGAACTCGTCGGTGAATTTTTGTGCCGTATCGTGTTCGAGCAGGCTGTACAAGGCGCCCAGCGGATCGTACTGCGCATCGCTGCTGGCCTTGTCGATCTCGTCGACGACGATGACCGGGTTGGCATATTCGCCATCGACCAGGGCTTCGAATACCTTGCCCGGCTTGGCTCCTTTCCATTGGCTCGAAGCCCCCGAAAGCAGCCATCCAGCGGTCATCGAACTCATCGGAACCAATGTCATGCCGGTACCGAGCAGGTCGGCCAGTTTGCGGGCGAAGTGGGTCTTGCCGATTCCGGGGGCGCCGAGCAGGAGCATCGGCGTGACTTCGAGTCCGTCACCGCTGTCCTGTGCCAGCGCAACATGGCGCTTCACATCATCGAGCACCGCGTGGAAATTCGGCAGCGTCGCATAGAGGTCACCCATGTCCGGAACCCCGGAGGGTTTGACCTGGAAGCGTTGCGGTCCGCGCTCGAGCATGCGCTGGTAGGTAGCGCGCAGCGTGTCGTACTCGCGATCAGCCAGCCCGTCAAGCTTGCGCTGAACCTGGTTCGGTTCGAACACCCGGCGCATCTGTGCCACGGGCAATCGAAACGCAGTAGACGGGACAACGGGCTTCGCAGAATCCATGACCGGCTCCTTGGGCAGACATCCCGGTTTCATTCAAACACAGGATAGCGGCAACGCAAATACGGAAACGACGTTATGCCAGGGCATTTGTTGTGATCTTGCCACCGGGATTGCCGGTGACGACGCCCGCATGGTCTCCTTTCGGGTAAGGGCGCAAGGCGCAGGCGGCGCGCTGCACCACACGGCAGCACGCCAGCGATCGGACGCTGCCTGGCCTCAACTCTGGCTGGACAGAACCTGCGCCAGTTCGCCGCTTTCGTACATCTCCATCATGATGTCCGAGCCACCGATGAACTCGCCCTTGACGTAGAGTTGCGGAATGGTTGGCCACTGGCTGTAGTCCTTGATGCCGGCCCGAATCTCCGGGTCTTCCAGCACATTGACAGTCTTGACTTGTTTTGCGTCCAGGCCACAGGCCTTCAGGATCTGGATCGCGCGGCCGGAAAAGCCACATTGGGGGAAAGAGGCATTTCCCTTCATGAACAGCACGACCGGATTGCCCTTGACCAGTTCATCGATGCGTTGTTGCGGGTCGCTCATTGAGATTCTCCTTGATTGCCGATGCCCGGATTATTTCACTTTCCCGGAGACGGTGTCCCGAACCATCTTGCGCCTCACGCGGATGCGTGATCCCACCGACCGCCGGTGCAGCGCCAGTGGCCCGCCAGATCGCGCCGGGCCGGCAGGGTGGTGAATCCCGCCGCACCCAGCAGCGCCTGCACCGCTGGACCCTGATCGTGGCCGTGTTCGAGCAACAGGTGGCCTTCGGCCAGCAGATGCGCAGGCGCTCCGGCAATGATCTGGCGGATATCGCGCAGGCCGTCGGGTCCGGAGGCCAGCGCGTCGATCGGCTCGTGAGCCAGTGCGGACAGATGTGGATCGGCGTCCGCCACATAGGGCGGGTTTGACACGATGCAGTCATACCGTCCGGTCACCGGTTCGAACCAGCGTCCGTGCAGCAACGTGATCTGCAGTTGCAGGCGTTCGGCATTGGTCATCGCCACGGCGAGTGCGGCAGCGCTGGCGTCCACCGCGTCGATGGACCAGGGTCGGCGCGATAGCTTGAGCGCCAGCGCGATCGCACCGCTGCCGGTGCCCAAGTCCAGCAGGCGGCGCCTCTGCGCAGCTGCATCCGGGTACAGCTCCAGAGTCCAGTCGACCAGGGTTTCGGTGTCGGGTCGGGGCACCAGGACCCGCGGGTCGACGGCCAGCAGCAACCCGTAGAACTCCTTGGCACCGGTGATGTAGGCCAGTGGCTCGCCTGCCCGGCGGCGTAGCACCAGCAGCCGGTACTGCTCGCGCACCGCGGTCGATAACCCGGCGGTATTGTGGGTCAGCAGCCAGCTCCGTGATGCGTCCAGCGCGTGCGCGCCAATGCCTCGCGCCGACAGCAGCAACAGCTCCGCGTCGAGCTTGTCAAGCCCTGCCGCGCGGGCCTGTGCCAGTACCTGGGCAACCGTGTTCATGACCTCAGGCGGCCGTGCCGAGTTCCAGCGCCGCCAATTGTTCGGCCGCCTGGGCAGCCTGCAGCGCCTGCACGACATCGTCGAGATCGCCCTCCATGAGGATGGACAACTTGTACAGGGTCAGGTTGATGCGGTGATCGGTGAGCCTTCCCTGCGGGAAGTTGTAGGTGCGGATCCGGTCGCTGCGGTCTCCGCTGCCGATCAGGCTTTTGCGCTGTGCGGCGTCACGGGCGGCGCGCTCGGAGCGGTCCTTCTCCTGGATCCGGGCCGACAACACCTGCAATGCGCGGGCCTTGTTGCGGTGCTGGCTGCGGTCGTCCTGGCACTCGGCGACGATGCCGGTGGGCAGGTGGGTGATACGCACCGCCGAGTCGGTCTTGTTGATGTGCTGGCCGCCTGCACCGCTGGCGCGATAGGTGTCGATCCGCAGGTCAGCCGGATTGATCTGGACGGCCACCGATTCGTCGGGCTCAGCCAGCACTGCCACGGTGCAGGCGCTGGTGTGGATTCTCCCCTGGGTTTCCGTGGCCGGCACGCGTTGTACGCGGTGCCCGCCCGATTCAAACTTGAGCGCGCCGTAAGCGCCGTCACCGACGATGCGCAGCACCACCTCTTTGTAACCCCCCAGCTCCGACTCGGATTCGCTGATGATCTCGGTTTTCCAGCCGCGCCGTTCGCAGTACCGCGTGTACAGGCGCAGCAGGTCGCCGGCAAACAGCGCTGACTCGTCACCGCCGGTTCCAGCGCGGATCTCCAGAAAGGCATTGCGGGTATCGTTCGGGTCACGGGGCAGCAGCATGCGTTGCAGTTCCGCCTCCAGTTGCGCGAGTTCCCCATTCGCGGCATCGATTTCTTCCTGGGCCATCGCTGCCATGTCGGCGTCCTGATCGGAACTCTCCAGCAGTTCCCGTCCATGCTCCCGATCGGATTCGCGTTGACGATATCTTTCCCAGCGTCCGGCGACGGCCACCACGTCGGCGTGTTCACGCGACAAGGCCAGGAACTGCGCCATGTCCTGCATGATGTCCTCGCGCGAAAGCAGGAACTCCAGTTCGCCCAGGCGGGTGCTGTAGCGGTCGAGCTGTTGTCGAAAAAAGGCTTTCATTGCGCGCGGTCAGAGTGTTGTTGCTGGCATCGCGCCAGGCATCGGCAGGTGTCTCGGGCCTGGCTGCCAGCCAGGTCAAGCGGCTCCCGCGTTTCGCGGTGCCGCGCAATGCTGGGTGCAGCTAACGTTCCTTGCGCAGGAAAAAATGCTGCACCGCCGAGCTGGCCTGGCGGCGGGCTTCGGCATCCGCGGTACGCAGTTCGGCCAAGGCTCCGTGCAGGATCTTCTGCGTGAGCCCGCGCGACAATGCGTCGAGCACGGAATCGATGTCTTCACCCTTGGCCAGCAACTTTCGGGCACGCGCGATCTCCAGCACCCGCCACTCGTCGGCCTGGGCGTTGAGTTGCTGTATCAGCGGAACCGACCCGCGCTGGTCGATCCAGTGCATGAAGCTCTGCACCCCTGCGTCAATGATGACTTCAGCCTGCGCCACCGCTGCCTGCCGGTTGGCGCGCCCGGTCTGCACGACATGGGCCAGATCGTCGACGGTGTACAGGTAGATGTCCTGCAGTTCCTTCACTTCAGGCTCGATGTCCTGCGGCACCGCCAGATCGACCATGAACATCGGTCTGTGCTTGCGGCGCTTGAGCGCACGTTCCACTGCGCCCAGGCCAATAATTGGCAAGGAACTGGCGGTGCAACTGATCACGGCGTCGAATTCGTGCAGCCTGTCGGGCAGATCGGCCAGCCGCATCACTGTGCCATCGAACTGGGCTGCCAGCCTTTCCGCGCGTTCCAGCGTGCGGTTGGCGACCGTCATGGCTTTGGGCCGGCGTGCGGCGAAGTGGGTCGCACACAATTCGATCATGTCGCCCGCGCCGACAAACAGGACTTTCAAGTCGCCCAGGTCTTCGAACAGTTGGGCGGCCAGTCGTACGGTAGCGGCCGCCATGCTGATGGAATGCGCGCCGATTTCGGTCGAGGTCCGCACCTCCTTGGCCACTGCGAAAGAACGCTGGAACATCTGGCTCAGCGTGACGCCGAGCGAACCGGCCTGTTGCGCGACCCGGACGGCCTCCTTGAGCTGGCCCAGGATCTGGGGCTCGCCCAGCACCATGGAGTCCAGGCCACTGGCCACCCGGAACGCATGGCGTGCAGCCGGCCCATCTTCGAGCTGGTAGCTGTGCGAACGCAGCTCCGAACTCGAAACCCCGCCGGCACGGGCCAGCCAGTCCAGCGCAGGCTCGAACTCCGGTGCATCGCCGGCGCAATAGATCTCCGTACGGTTGCAGGTCGACACGATGGCCGCCTCCGGCGGGCGGTGTAGCGCCTTGCGCAAGGCGTGCAATGTCGGCTCGATTTGTTCTCCGGCGAACGCCAGTCGGCCGCGCAGATCCAGCGGCGCGGTGGTGTGGTTGATGCCTAATGCCCAGACTGCCATAAAAACGAATTTGGCCGGATTATAAAATTCATAGAACCATGGGTGTTATCGGAATCATCAATCACCTGCTCAATTTCATTTTGCCGGCCCTCGGACTGGCTTTGCTGCTGCCTGTGTGTGTGCGCTGGACGCCCTGGGGTCGTGGCGCCTCGGTCAGCCTGTTGACCAACATGCTGGTGCTGACGCTGGTCAATATAGCCGTTTTGCTGGCGGGCCTGCTGTGGTTCGAGCGCGACGGAAAAATGCTCACGTATCTGGCCATGGTCGTGGCTGGCGCGTCGACGCAATGGTGGTTGCTCAAGGCCTGGCGGTCTTGACGTCGGTGCGGCTGTCGGCGGGAAACTCCGATTCGCACATCGCAACCCGATCCCGTCCGCTCGACTTGGCCTGGAACAGCGCGGTATTGGCGCGTTTGATCAGCGCGTCTCTCAAACAAATGAGGCTTTGCCACTTTGCTTGAGCCCTGGGGGCGCCAACGATGCAGTCATTTCCTGGGGGGTGCTCAGAATCGAGCCGATAAACAAGAGCTGACTCTCACGCTCTCATTCGGGTGGAAACTGGTCGAGGCGGTCGGTGATGATGCCATCGGTGCCCAGCTCCAGCAGTCGCTGCGCTACCCATTCGTCATTGACGGTGTAACTCAGGCAACGCAGCCCGGCATCATGTGCCGCCGCCACAGCGGCCGTGTCCCACAAGCCATAGTGGCAGACCACCGCCACGCATTGCAGCTGCCGCGCGATGTCGAGCCAGTCCGGGCGTGCGGCGTCCAGCAACAGGCCGCGTGGCAGGTCCGGCGCGCTGGCCTGGGCTGCCTGCAGCGCGTCGATGGCGAAGGAGGTTAGCAATGGTGGAACGGCCGTGCCGGTCCAGAGTCGGGCTGCCTGTCGAGCGACTTCGGAGCCGGTCTGGGCTTCCGTGCCTGGCGTCGGCTTGATCTCGATGTTCAGATGGTGACCATTGGCAAGACAGAAGCGGGCAATGTTGTCCAGGGTCGGCAAGGGTTCGCCGGCATGCTGGCGTGAATGCCAGCTGCCGGCATCGAGCTGCGACAGATCGTGCCAGCTTTTCGCGCCGGCCACGCCAGAGCCGCTGGTCGTGCGGTTGAGTGTGGCGTCGTGCATCAGGAACGCAACACCGTCCTGACTGAGCTTGACGTCGCACTCGAACATGCGGTAGCCGTGCCCGGCGCCGCGCCGGAACGCAGCCAAGGTATTTTCGGGGGCCAGCTTGCCGGCACCCCGATGGGCGACCCAGCGTGGATAAGGCCAGGGCGTGATCATCCGATGCGTTTTCCGGTGGATGCGTCGAACATATGCAGACGGCCTTCGCGCGGCGTCACATGGATGGTCACGCCCAGCGCCGGCACCGGACGCGACTCCTCCAACCGGATGATGACCACTTCCTTGCCGGCGCCATGCGACCAGCGACCGTAGACCAGGCGCTCGGCGCCCAGCAATTCGACCGCCTCTACCTGCAAGGCCCATCCGGTGTCGGTGACATCCAGGTGTTCCGGACGGATGCCGACGATGGTGCCCGGCTTGTGCTGCGGCGCATCCCAGAGCAGGTTCATTGGCGGCGAACCGATGAAGCTGGCGACGAAGGTGGTCGCCGGGCGCGCATAGACCTCTTCCGGCGTGCCGAACTGCTCCATCACGCCGGCGTTCATGACGATCATGCGCTGCGCCAGCGTCATCGCCTCGACCTGGTCGTGGGTGACGAACAACGAGGTAATGCCCAGTTCTCGGTGCAGCTTTTGGATCTCGAGCCGGGTCTGGGCGCGTAGTTTGGCGTCCAGGTTGCTCAGCGGCTCGTCGAACAGGAACACCTGGGGCTGGCGTACGATGGCCCGGCCCATGGCCACGCGCTGTCGCTGGCCGCCCGAGAGTTCACGCGGTTTGCGCTGAAGGTAGGGGCCGATCTCCAGGATCCTGGCGGCCTTGTCCACGCGGGTGCGAATTTCCGCCAGCGGCACCTTGGCAATCTTCAGGCCGTAGGCCATGTTGTCGAACACGCTCATGTGCGGGTAGAGCGCGTAGTTCTGGAACACCATGGCAATGTCGCGCTCGGACGGTTCCAGGTCGTTGACGACCTTGCCGCCGATGGAAATCTGGCCTTCGGTGATTTCTTCCAGCCCGGCGACCATGCGCAGCAGCGTGGATTTGCCGCAGCCCGACGGCCCGACGATGACGATGAATTCA
>JBBRVD010000089.1:0-15179 GCA_038247175.1 Burkholderiales bacterium
AGGAAGCCCGGCCCGGCTCCGACTATGCCTTCAGCCTGAACCTGCTGAAAAAATTCAAGGCCTTGTTCCCCGCCGTGCCGACCAAGAGCGGGCTGATGGTCGGCCTGGGCGAGTCCGACGAGGAGATCCTGCAGGCCATGCGCGACATGCGCGCCCATGGCATCGACATGCTGACGATCGGGCAGTACCTGGCGCCGAGCACCAGCCACCTGACCGTGAAACGGTATGTGCATCCCGACACGTTCAAGATGTTCGAGGACGAGGCCTACCGGATGGGATTTTCCCATGCCGCCGTGGGCGCCATGGTCCGCTCGAGTTACCACGCGGATCAGCAGGCGCATGCCGTGCTGAATCCAGCCGTGCCCACATGACCGCCCGGCATGAAAGGCAACGATCAGTTGTCGATACGGGCCTACGGCGCCTCGCATGGCAGCCATGCGCATCCGCATTTCCAGATCCTGTTCGGGCTTGAGGGCACACTGGAGCTCGAAGTCGACGGCCGCGCTCGGCGTATTCGTGCTGGCGACGCATGGATCGTTCCCGTCGGTGCCAGGCACGACTTCGAAGCGCGCAGCGGCAACCGCTGCCTGGTGCTCGACAGCAACCGGGGTGACTGGTCCCGTTGCATCGATACCCCTGCGAGTGGCAGACAACTGCCGTCGTTGATCCGTTTCCTGGCCGAGTCGGCGCAGCATCAGCCGGCGAACCCGTACTCGCACGCATGGCAATACGGACCGTCGTTACTGCTGGAAGCCTGGGGCAGTGCGTCCGCACAGTCCCGGACCGGGCGCTCGATCAACTGGCAGGCGCTGGCCGCCTGGGCTGCCGCGCACTGGCACGACAACACGCTGGCCGTGGCCGACCTGGCCCTTCGCGCCCATCTGAGCCCGACACAGTTCACGCTGCGCTGCCGCCAGGAGACCGGTCTGGCACCGATGCAGTGGCTGCGCACTCAGCGCCTGTCGCATGCCCGCCAGTTGCAGCGCAGCGGCATGCGTGTGGCGGATTCGGCGCGGCGCAGTGGCTACCAGTCGGCGTCGGCTCTGACCGCGGCGATACGACGCGCCGACCTGCGCGCCGACTGATCCAGGCCTCGCCAGCGCACCGGCCGTCGGTTTGCGACGACACACCGTCCCAGCGCGACGACGCCTCGGCCTATGCTCGACCATGTCCTGCGATCACCCCCGCGCCGCAAACCTGTACGCCTTGGGCGCGATCGCGCTTTGGGCGCTGCTGGCAGCGCTGGGCGTGGCGCTCAAGCACGTGCCGCCGTTCCTGCTGACTGGCGTAGCGCTGGTGATCGGCAGCGTGCCGACCTGGCCGCTGGTGGCCCGGCGGCCCTCGTTGTGGCGGGTTCCGCTGCCAACACTGGCGTTGGGCGTCACCGGCCTGTTCGGTTTCCACTTTCTGCTGTTCCTGGCGCTGCGCACCGCACCGCCGTTGCAGGCCAACCTGGTGAACTACCTGTGGCCGTTGTTCATCGTCGTGTTGTCTCCGCTGCTGCTGCCCGGCATGGTGCTGCGCCCGCTGCATGTGCTGGCAGCCCTGCTGGGCTTTGCCGGCGCCGCCGTTGCCATACTGGGTGGCACCGACGGTGCCGGGGGACCGTGGTCCTGGGGATATCTGCTGGCACTGGCATCGGCGCTGATCTGGGCCTGCTTTTCCCTTCTCACCCGGCGCGTACCGCCGTTTCCGACAGCGGCAGTGGGCCTGTTCGGGTTGCTGTCCGGCCTGCTCTCGCTGCTGTGCCATGCGGTGCTGGAACCAGCGACCGCTCTCGATGCAAATGCCTGGCTGCTACTGACAGTTGCTGGCCTGGGGCCGCTGGGCGTGGCCTTCCTGTTATGGGACAAGGCGCTCAAACTCGGTGACCCACGCCAGATCGGTATCCTGAGTTACCTCACACCCCTGTCGTCCACGGCGGTGCTGATGCTGACGGGCGCCGGAGCGTTTCGCTGGAGCATCGCGCTGGCCACCGTGATGATCGTCGGCGCCGCAATCGTCGGATCTCGCCTGCGCTGAAGGCGCTGCGGCCGGCGCCCGCGGCAGGTAGGTTCAACCGGCAAACACGGCGGCCGGGTCTTCGGCCTCCATGACCGATCGGGCCCAGCCCTCCAGCTTGCCGGCATCGGCCCGCAGCACCTCATGCTTGACTGCCAGGATCTGCGCCGGATGCATCGAGAAACTGCGCAAACCCAGGCCCAGCAGCAGCCGGGTGAAAACGATGTCGCCGGCCATCTCACCGCAGACGCTGACGCCCTTGCCTCGCGCATGGCAACGGGCAATGGTGTCGGCAACCAGGCGCAGTACCGCCGGATGCAACGGGTCGTACAGGTGGGCCACGGACTCGTCGGCCCGGTCGATCGCCAGCGTGTACTGGATCAGGTCGTTGGTGCCGATGGACAGAAAGTCGAAATATTTCAGGAACACATCGAGCATCAGGGCGGCTGCCGGAATCTCGATCATCGCGCCCAGTCGCAGCGGTCCGTACGGAACACCGCGTTTGTCGAGTTGCGTGCGCGCCTGGTCGAGCAACGCCAGGGTCTGCCGGATCTCGCTGGCGTGGGCCAGCATCGGTACCAGTAAGTTGACCTGCCCATGGGCAGCCGCTCGCAGAATGGCACGCAACTGGGTCATGAACATGTCCGGGTCCGCCAGGCTCCAGCGGATCGCCCGCAGGCCCAGGGCCGGGTTGAGATGGGCATCGTCGCGCGACGTTCTGTCCAGTGGCTTGTCCGAGCCGATATCGACGGTGCGTATCGTGACTGGCAGGCCCTGCATGCCCTCGAGCGCGCGCCGGTAGGCCTCGTATTGCTCTTCCTCGCCCGGCAGATGGCCGTTGCGCCCCATGAACAGAAACTCGCTTCGGAACAGGCCGACGCCGACCGCGCCAGCCTGAATGGCTCCAGCTGCGTCTTCGGGCATCTCGATGTTCGCCAGCAGTTCGATCTTTTGTCCGTCGAGCGTGTGCGCAGGTGTGTGCAGCAGACGCGACAGCCGCCCGCGGTCGATCTCGCCCTGGCGTTGCCGGAACCCGTATTCGGCCAGCACGATGGCCGACGGGTCGACGATCACGACACCGGCTTCGCCGTCGACGATCACCCAGTCGTCCTGCCGGATCAGGTGGCTGGCCATGCGCGCACCGACCACGGCCGCAATGTCCATGCTGCGCGCGACGATGGCCGTGTGCGAGGTTCGGCCGCCCACATCGGTGACGAAGCCGGCGAATACGCTTTGCTTGAACTGCAGCATGTCGGCCGGCGACAGGTCATGCGCCACCAGGATCAACGGTACGTCGACGGTCGTCTCCAGCAGCAGGTCCTGCCGCGCCGCCTTGCGGGGCGTACGCACCCCGGCATGGGCGATCGGTGAGGCCTTGCCGTGCATGGCGGCCAAAACCTTTTCGGTGATCTGTTCGAGGTCTGCCTTGCGCTCGCGCAGGTACTCATCCTCCATTTCGTCGAACTGCCGCGCGATCACCTCCAGCTGCGTCGTCAACGCCCACTCGGCGTTGTACAGCCGGTCGGCGATCCAGTGCTTGACGCCCAGGACCAGCTCTTCGTCCTGCAGCAGCATCAGGTGCACGTCCATCAGCGCAGTCAGTTCGTGCGGCGCCTCCTTGGGCCCCATGTGGCTGATCGTGCGCTGCAGGCGATGGATTTCGTCGATCACCGCGTTGCGGCCGGCCCGGACCCGCTCGATCTCTGTCGCCACCTCGTCGCCGCGGATGAAATAGTGCGCGACATTGACGCGACTCGATGCCACCAGCACGGCGCGGCCGATCGCGATGCCGCGCGCGACTGCCAGACCGTGAATGGAAAAGGTCACTCGCCTTCTCCGAACTTGTCGGCGATCAGCGCCAGCAGCGCGTCCATGGCTTCCTGCTCGCGTTCGCCGTCGGTCTCGATCCCGACCGTGGACCCCATGCCCGCGGCCAGCATCATCACGCCCATGATGCTCTTGGCGTTGACGCGGCGTTCGCCGCGTGACATCCAGACTTCGCAGGGGTAACTGCCGGCGAGCTTGGTCAGCTTGGCCGATGCGCGCGCATGCAATCCCAGCTTATTGCTGATAGTCGCCGGGGTCTTGATCATGTTTCTTTCGGGGCTGGTTCTGGGGCGCAGCGGTCGCCACCTGCATCACGCCTTGCACTCCACCGGCCATGGCGCGGGCAACCAGAGCGTCGAGCGGTTCGCGCCGGTAGGTCATGGCACGCAGCAGCATTGGCAGGTTGACGCCGGCAATCAGCCGGGCACGCACGCCGTCCGCCAGTTTCTGCGCCACGTTGCAGGGTGTGGCTCCGAACACGTCGGTCAGCACGAGTGTGCGCGGGGTGCCAAGCGACTCCATCGCGCGCCGGGCTTCATCCAGCAACTGTTCGAACGGCAGGTCGCTGTCGATATCCAGCGCGGCCAGATGTGGCGCGCCGTCGGGAAACACGTGCAGCACCGACTGGCGCAGTGCGCTGGCCAGGGGGGCATGGGCAATGATCAACAGGCCGGCGGTCATGGTCTCGTCTGATTATGGCGCGGGCCACGCAGGAAATGCAGGTATGACGCCACGCCGCAGCACAGGAAGGTCGTAAACGCCAGCCGATAGGCGCCTGGCTCGGACCATCCCAGTGCCATCAGCGCATCGATCGTCAATCCGATGCCCCACTGGATCACGAACACGCCCAGGAAAATCACCAGATTGAATGCGGTCAACGCCCGCCCGGCCAGCTCGGGGGCAAATGACATTCCCAGCGCCGGTTGAGATGGCGTGACGAAGCTGCAGCACACGCAATACAGCGCTAGCATCACGCCGGCTGCCGGCCCCATGCCCGCGGGTGTCGCGATGACGAGCGCCATGACGATAAAGCTCAAGGGCAATCCCCAGGTGATCAGGCGATCGGCATGCAGGCCACGCTGCGCCAGCATGGGGCCCACCATGCCCCAGGTCCAGAAGGTGCACAACATCGCGATGTTGATCCAGAATAGTCCGACCGCCGACTGCAGGGGCGAGAAGCCGGCAATCTTCTCCATCCATGGTGCAGCCCACAAGGTCTGTATCGACAGCAGCCCGCCATAACAGAAGAACCCCAGCGGTGCCAGGCGCCGGAAATACGGGTCGCCCCAGATCAACCGATAACCGTGCGCCGGAACCGCATCGGTGGGACGCCTGGCCCTGGTCTCCCACTCCGGCACGCGCCAGGCAATTAGCACCATCGACAGCACCATCAACACCCCCAGCACCAGGAACATCGGCCGCCAGCCCACCAGCGGCAGCAGCCACTGCACCGGCAAGGTGGATGCGACCATCCCGCTGGAGCCGGTCATCAGCATCCAGGCGTTGCTGCGGGTCTGGATCGCCGGCGCGAACCAGCGCCGGTATCCGGTCAGGGGAGCCATCAGGCAAGCACTCAAGCCCACGCCACACAATACGCGGGCAGCCAGCAGAGCGGCAAAACTGCCGGCCATCGCGAACGCCAGGCAGCCGAGCACCGAAACGGTCAGAAAACACAGCAACACGCGTTTGGGGCCGTATCGATCCAGCCAGGTCCCCAAGGGCAGTTGCGTGGCTGAAAAACCCAGGAAATAACCACCGGCCAGCAGGCCGAGATCGCGCGCATGCAAGGCGAACTCCTCGGTCAACTGCGGCGACAGCGTGGCCGTGATGGCCCGTATCAGGGCCGACAGGAAGTAGGCGCATGCAAAGGCCAGGAAAACCGCAACGGCAGTGCGTCTGGACAGGAAGGTCATCGCAGGCGCAGCCCGGCGAAGAAGGACTCGGCCACGTCGGCCGGAATTGCCGGCGCCATCATGAAAACGGCAAACACGTCGCTGTCCTTGGCGAACCACACGCCGAGCAGGCTCAAGGCCTGGACATCACCGCCTGCCCGTGCGGCGCGCAAGACTTGCAGCTGGGGCAGTGCCGGCAGGCCCTGGGGTGGCTGCGACGACACCGAGACCGCATCCGCACCCACGCCGGCCAACGCCGAAGCCCGCCAGGCAGACAACACCGACGGAGCCTGCGCGGGATCCGCCAAGACGGCGTGGGCAACGGCGAAGGTCACACCGGCGGCATCACAACTGCGCATCGCCAGTTCGTGCGCCTGATTGGCGATGGGCACGGTACGGGTCACGGTCTGCGGCTTGCACGGGAACAGCGCCGTCAGCGCGGTGGAGCCGATCGGCAGTTCGCGCCAGTTGAAGGTCGGTGCGCAGGCCGACAGGACGCCGACAACACAGACTGACAGGGCGAGGGCGAGGTGGCGACGCATCGGCGGATTATCCAACCGCGGTGCGGCACTACTTGAATACGCCGAACACCTTCTTCAGAATGGCGCTGCCAGTGCCGACCGGGTCGCGGCGGATCTTCTTCTCTTCTTCCCCGATCATCAGATACAGGCCGTCGAGGGTCTTGCCGGTAACATAGTTTTCAATCTTCGCTTCGTCCTTGCCCACCAGACCCATGCTGGCCGCCTTGGAGGCCACACGGTTGTACTTGGACGCCAGATCCACTTTTTCGGTGGCCTTGGTCACCACCGGCAGGAACTGCAAGCCTAGCGGGGCGCGCGTCTTGCCTGCAAAGAAGTCCGTCACCGAGGTGTCGCCACCCGTCAGGATCTTCTTGGCGTCGGTCACCGACATGGACTTGACCGCGCCCACGAGCAGGTCCTTGGCCATCGGTACCGCCGTTTCGGCCGCCCGGTTCATGGCCGTCAGCAATTCGTCGACCCGCTTGCCTTGGCCAAACGTCTTGAGCAACCTGGATGCGTCCTCAAGGAAGCCTGGCAAAGGTATCCGGACCTTGTCGTTGCCCAGAAATCCATCCTTGCGCCCGAGCAGGCTGACCGCCGCCAGAGCGCCCTTTTCCAGGGCCGTCTTGAGCCCGTCCGATGCCTCTGCGTCGGTCAGGTCGCCAAGCGTCAGTGCGAGCGCGCGTTCGTGGGAAAGCAAGATCACGCAAGCCAGCATGGCGCTGGTGGCCGTATTGAAATATCGTCGATCCATGGTGCTTTCCTGTCCTTGATGCCAAAAGCCAGATCTTGCGCCCGTTCGTACCCGAGCGACAACGCAATGGCGGGTAACTGCCGTAAACTTTATCTCCAAGAGCTCGTGCAGCCCATTGTCCGTCGTCACTCGCATGCCTTGTGCATGAAAGGTTGCCAATGCGGCTTGTTCCATACACTACAAAAGCGGTCTGACCATGCACACTGGGAGCGACACCATCCGGGTCTGGGACCTGCCGACCCGCCTGTTTCACTGGCTTCTGGTCGGCTGCATCATCGGTTCGGTCGTCACAAGCCAGATCGGCGGAAACGCCATGGTCTGGCACTTCCGGTTCGGATTTGCGATTGCCAGCCTGTTGTTGTTTCGGCTGGTCTGGGGACTGATCGGTGGCCGATGGTCGCGGTTCGCCAGTTTCCTGTACAGCCCGCGCACGGTACTGCGTTATCTCAAGGGCCAGGGAGCACCGGAACACGCCATCGGGCACAACCCGCTAGGGGCGGCGTCAGTGTTTGCGATGCTGGTGATTCTGGTGGCGCAGGTGTCCACCGGCGTGGTCAGCGACGACGAGATAGCGGCGTTCGGACCGTTTGCGAAGTTCGTCTCCAGCAATACCGTATCCCTGGCAACCACCTACCACAAGAGTTACGGGAAGTTCATGCTGATTGCGCTGATCGCCTTGCATCTGCTCGCCATCGCCTATTACTACTTCGCCAAACGTGACAACCTGGTCCGACCCATGCTCGCGGGCGACAAGACAGTGACGACCGGTCCGCTGCCGGGGTCGCGAGACGACGCCGTGTCGCGCCTCGCAGCTGCAATGGTGCTGGTCGCGTGCTCGGGGCTGGTGACCTGGGGTGTTTCGCTGGGCGGTTGACCGCAATACCTGCGAATCGACGGCGATACCGATGACCGAACTGCTGACGCCGTCAACGGCCCAGGAGTGGGCGTCTGTGCGGGCTTTGCTGAGGGAGTACGCGAGCCAACTCGCTATCGACCTGTGTTTCCAGGACTTCGAGAACGAGTTGGTGCATTTACCCAGCCATTTCGGGGCGCCGCGCGGAGCCATGCTGCTGGCGCAAGTGGACTGCGCGCTGGCCGGATGCTGTGCTCTGCGCCCACTGGACAACACCGACTATGCCAATGAGTGCGAGATGAAGTGGCTGTACGTGCGGCCGGCCGCCTGACTACTACAACCCGATTGCCGGGTCGCACTACCTCAAGGCAAATCGTTGACCGAACCGCTCAGTCTGTTTCAGGCCTTCGCCTGTACCAGCATGGTCGCTGCATCGCTGACTTCGAACTTGCCTGGCGCCTCGACATTGAGCGACGCCACCTTGCCATCCTTGACCAGCATCGAGTAACGCGCGCTGCGCAGGCCCATGCCCTTGCCCGTCAGGTCCAGCGTCAGCCCGGTGGCCTTGGTGAACGCGGCGTCGCCGTCGCCCAGCATGCGCACCTTGCCCTGGGACTTCAGATCGCGTGCCCAGGCACCCATGACGAATGCGTCGTTGACGCTGACGCACCAGATCTCGTCGACGCCAGCCGACTGCAGCTCGGAAAACTTCTCCAGATATCCCGGCACGTGCTTGGCCGAACAGGTCGGCGTAAATGCCCCCGGTAACGCAAACAACGCAATCGTCTTGCCAGCCGTGGACTTGGAAACCGGTACCGGGTTGGGGCCAATGCTGCAGCCGTTGCCGTCGACCTCCGAGTATTCCATCAGCGTGGCTTCGGGAAGGGTATCGCCTACTTTGATCATGGTTCGCTCCTGTCTTTCGTTCGAGGTTGTCCGGGGTCCGGGTCTGGAGCCGCCGGTGAGATCTGCTTCGCACCTGCAAAGCAAAACGGCCCACATTGTGAGCCGTTTTGCGTCAGGACGATGCAGGCCAGCGCAATGCCATCATCAGACGATGGCTGCTTTCTGAATCAGTTTGGTAGCGACCCAGTTCTTGGTCTTGGAGAGCGGACGGCTTTCGGTGATCTCGATGGTATCGCCCATCTTGTACTCGCCATTTTCGTCATGGGCGTGGTACTTGCTGGACTTGCCGACGATCTTGCCATAGAGCTCATGCTTGACACGACGCTCGATCAGCACGGTCACCGTCTTGGACCGCTTGTCGCTGACAACCTTGCCGATCAGGGTCCGCTTGCGGGATACTTTTTCTTCCGTCATTTGGCCGCTCCTTCGCTGGCGGACTTGGCCGCATGTTGCTTCTCGACCAGGATTGTCTTGGCGCGCGCGATGTCGCGTCGGGTCGAGCTCAACGTTGCGGTGTTGTTGAGTTGCTGCGTGGCCTTTTGCATGCGCAGGCCGAAGTGCGCCTTTTGCAGCGACTTGACTTCCGTTTCAAGGGCAGCCACGTCTTTTTGGCGTAGTTCTTTGGTATTCACGATAGTTCTCGGGGCCGTGGCGCTTTTTGGCCGATCATGCGCGCCACGAAGGTGGTCCGCCGCGGCAGTTTCGCCGCCGCCAGGCGGAACGCCTCGCGTGCCAGTTCTTCCGGCACGCCGACGATCTCGTAGAGCACCTTGCCGGGCTGAATCTCGGCCACATAGTACTCGGGGTTGCCCTTGCCATTACCCATGCGCACCTCGGCGGGCTTCTGGGAAATAGGCTTGTCCGGGAAGATACGGATCCAGATGCGACCACCTCGCTTGACGTGGCGGGAAATCGCACGACGGGCGGATTCGATCTGGCGGGCCGTCAGACGGCCACGATCGGTGGACTTGAGACCGAAGTCTCCGAAGGCCACCGAATTGCCGCGAGTCGCAATGCCGGTGTTACGGCCTTTTTGCTCCTTGCGGTATTTTCTGCGAGCGGGTTGCAGCATGTTTTTCTCCGATTGCTAGACCTGGAATCAGGTCTTGGTACCGTCAGCTGCTGCAGCTGGCGCGCTTGCCTTGCGGACGCGCTTAACGGCGGGTTTGGTGGCGTCGGCGGGCGCTGCCGCCGTGGCTTCTGCCGGTTTGTCGCTGCCATCGGCCGGCGCCATGTTGGCACCCACGGGACGGCGTGCTGGCCGGGCGCCCGTCGGGCGATCGGCGCCCGGACGTGCATCGCGACGCGGTCCGCGCGGACGCCGGTCGTCATCGTTGCGCGGCTCGGCCGCGGCCGGCAGGTCATTGCGGCCCAGCGTATCGCCCTTGTACACCCACACCTTGACGCCGATGACGCCATAGGTGGTCTTGGCTTCCGAGGTGCCGTAGTCGATGTCCGCGCGCAAGGTGTGCAAAGGCACCCGGCCTTCGCGATACCACTCGCAACGGGCAATCTCGATGCCGTTCAGGCGACCCGAAGACATGATCTTGATGCCCAGTGCGCCCAGGCGCATCGCGTTTTGCATCGCACGCTTCATCGCGCGGCGAAACATGATCCGCTTCTCGAGTTGCTGCGTGATACTGTCGGCGATCAGCTTGGCATCGATCTCGGGCTTGCGCACTTCCTCGATATTGACGGCCACCGGTACACCCAGTTGCCGCCCCAGTTCACGCTTGAGGTTCTCGATGTCCTCGCCTTTCTTGCCGATCACCACACCCGGTCGCGCCGAGAAAATGGTGATGCGCGCATTCTTGGCGGGCCGCTCGATCAAAACGCGCGACACCGAAGCGTTCTTGAGTTTCTTCTTCAGATACTCACGCACCTTGATGTCTTCGGCCAGCATGCCGGCGAAGTCACGGTCGCTCGCATACCAGCGCGAGGCCCAGTTACGGCTGACCGACAGGCGAAAACCGGTGGGGTTGATTTTTTGTCCCATATGTTCTTAGCCTGTATCAGTTGCCGACCGTCACGTACACGTGGCACGTGGGCTTGCGGATCTGGTTGCCGCGCCCCTTGGCGCGAGCGGTGAAGCGGCGCAGCGAGGCGCCCTGCTCGACATAAATGGTCTTGACCCTCAATTCGTCGATGTCGGCACCGTCGTTGTGCTCGGCGTTGGCGATCGCAGACTCCAGAACCTTCTTGATGATCCCGGCAGCTTTTTTCTGCGTGAACTGCAAGGTGTTCAGGGCCTGATCGACCTTCTTGCCACGAATCAGGTCGGCGACGAGCCGGCCCTTGTCCACCGACAGGCGCACGCCGCGCAATGTTGCTTTGGTTTCCATGGTGTTGCCTTACTTTCGCACGACTTTTTTGTCGGCCGGATGACCCTTGAAGGTCCGCGTGAGCGCGAATTCGCCCAACTTGTGGCCAACCATCTGGTCGGTGATGTAGACCGGCACGTGCTGCTTGCCGTTGTGCACGGCAATGGTCAAGCCGATGAATTCGGGCAGGATCATGGAGCGGCGCGACCAGGTCTTGATCGGTTTCTTGTCCTTGCCAGTCACCGCCTTGTCGGCCTTCTGGGCCAGGTGATGGTCGACGAAAGGACCTTTTTTGAGTGAACGTGTCATGTACGTGCCCCTTACTTCTTGCGACGCGACACGATCATTACCTGCGTGCGCTTGTTGTTGCGGGTGCGGTAACCCTTGGTCAGGTTGCCCCACGGGTCGACAGGATGGCGGCCTTCGCCGGTCTTGCCTTCACCACCACCGTGCGGATGATCCACCGGGTTCATGACCACGCCACGCACCGTCGGACGGATACCCATCCAGCGCTTGACGCCGGCCTTGCCCAGACGGCGCAGGCTGTGCTCCTCGTTGGCCACCTGGCCGATCGTTGCGCGGCAGTCGATATGGACCTTGCGCACTTCGCCGGAGCGCATGCGAACCTGAGCATAAGTGCCTTCACGGGCGAGCAATGTTGCCGAAGTGCCGGCAGAACGCACGACCTGTGCACCTCGACCGATCTGCAACTCGACGCAATGGATGATCGAGCCGACCGGGATATTGCGGATCGGCAATGTGTTGCCGACACGGATCGGCGCCTCGGCACCATTGATGATGGTGGCACCCACCTCAAGGCCACGCGGGGCGATGATGTAGCGGCGCTCGCCATCGGCGTAACACACCAGCGCCAGGTGCGCAGAACGGTTCGGGTCGTATTCGATACGCTCCACCTTGGCCGGAATGGCGTCCTTGGCGCGGCGGAAGTCGACCACGCGGTAGTGGTGCTTGTGACCACCGCCTTTGTGGCGGGTCGTGATATGACCGTTGTTGTTGCGGCCCGCATGCTGGAACTGGGGTTCGAGCAGCGGCGCGTAGCCTTCACCCTTGTGCAGGTGGTCACGCGAGATCTTCACCACGCCACGACGGCCTGGTGAAGTTGGTTTCATCTTGATGACAGCCATGATTACGCAGCCTCCCCGCTCAGGTTCAGTTCCTGGCCCGGCATCAGCGTGACATAGGCTTTGCGCACATTGTCACGACGACCCATGGACTTGCCGAACCGCTTGGATTTGCCTTTGGTGTTGACGACCGAAATGCCCTTGACCTCGACCTTGAACATCAGTTCAACCGCAGCCTTGATCTCATGCTTGGTGGCGTCCTGCAGCACCTTGAAGGTGACCGCATTGTTTTTCTCGGCAACCATGGTCGCCTTCTCGGACACGATGGGCGCCACGAGGACCTGCATCAGCCGACCTTCGTCGAATTTCACGGCGCTCATGCGAACATCTCCTTGAGCTTGTCCATCGCGGCACGGGTGACCAGAACCTTGCGGTAGTGGACCAGCGAGACCGGATCGGCATAACGCGGCTCGACCACCAACACATTGGCCAGGTTGCGCGATGCCAGGTACAGGTTTTCATCGACCTGATCGGCAATCACCAGGACCGAGTCCAGGTTCATGGCCTTCAGGCGTGCGGCGAACGGCTTGGTCTTGGGCGAATCAACGGTCCAAGACTCGACCACGGCCAAACGGCCTTCCCGTGCAAGCTGCGAGAAAATGGACGCCATGCCGGCGCGATACATCTTCTTGTTGATCTTGTGGCTGAAGTTCTCGTCCGGCATGTTCGGGAAGATGCGGCCGCCTCCGCGCCACAATGGCGAGGAAGTCATACCGGCACGGGCGCGGCCCGTTCCCTTTTGCTTGAATGGCTTCTTGGTCGAGTGCTTGACCTGCTCGCGGTCTTTCTGGGCACGGGTACCCTGGCGCGCGTTGGCCTGGAAAGCCACCACAACCTGGTGCACCAGGTCTTCGTTGTACTGGCGACCGAAGACCGTCTCGGGCGCGTCGAATTTGGATGTCGCCTCGCCTTGTTCGTTCAGGAGTTCGAGCTGCATCAGTTCGCTCCCTTCGCGACCTGGGCGTTGCCCTTGGCCTTGACGGCGGGACGCACCGACACGAATCCGCCCGAGGCACCCGGAATGGCGCCGCGGATCAGCAGCAGCTGGCGCGATTCGTCGATTCGGAAGATATCGAGGTTCTGGGTGGTGACGGTCTCGTCGCCCATGTGCCCCGTCATCCGCTTGCCCGGAAACACACGACCCGGGTCTTGCGCCATGCCGATCGAGCCCGGCACGTTGTGCGAACGGCTGTTGCCGTGCGTCGCACGCTGCGAGGACATGTTGTGGCGCTTGATGGTTCCGGCGAAGCCCTTGCCGATCGAGGTGCCTTGCACATCGACCTTTTGGCCCACGGCAAACACATCGGTGACAGGCACCGCGGTGCCGGCCGGATATTTCGCGGCTGCATCGGCGGTGACGCGAAATTCCTGGATGATTTCGCCAGCTTCCACACCTGCCTTGGCAAGGTGGCCCGCGGCGGGCTTGGTCACGCGCGAGGCGCGGCGCGCGCCGAATGTCACCTGCAGAGCGACGTAGCCGTCGTTCTCTTCGGTTTTGACCTGGGTCACGCGGTTGTTTGACACATCCACCACCGTGACAGGAACTGCATCCCCGTCATCGGTGAATAGGCGCATCATGCCCACCTTGCGGCCCAGCAACCCGAGGGAGTTGCTCAGACTCATTTTTTTCTCCGTAACTTTCACCGGTACGACTGCAATTGGCCGCACACGTTGGGGTGTGAAAGACTGTTAATAAAACTCTGCGGGACATGTTGCCGTGCCCCGCAGAGCCAGTGATTATATGCCGGTTGTTGCCAACCGGCAAGCCATTTTTCGAAGAGCGGTCTTACTGCAGCTTGATCTCGACATCGACGCCCGCCGGCAGATCGAGCTTCATCAGCGCGTCCACCGTCTTGTCGGTCGGGTCCACGATGTCCATCAGGCGTTGATGGGTGCGGATCTCCAACTGGTCGCGGCTCGTCTTGTTGACGTGCGGCGAACGCAGGATGTCAAAGCGCTTCATGCGGGTCGGCAGTGGCACCGGGCCCTTGACGATCGCTCCAGTGCGTTTGGCGGTGTCGACGATCTCGGCTGCGGACTGGTCGATCAGTTTGTAATCGAAGGCCTTCAGGCGGATACGGATTTTCTGTTTGGTGGCCATGTTGGTTCCTTGCGTCTTCGTGGATTACGCGATGATCTTGGCAACCACACCGGCGCCGACGGTCTTGCCGCCTTCGCGGATCGCGAAACGCAGGCCTTCTTCCATCGCGATCGGGTTGATCAGCTTGACCGTGATCGACACGTTGTCCCCCGGCATCACCATCTCCTTGCCCTCGGGCAACTCGATCGCGCCGGTCACGTCCGTCGTGCGGAAGTAGAACTGCGGACGGTAGTTGTTGAAGAACGGCGTGTGACGGCCGCCCTCGTCCTTGGACAACACATAGATCTCGCCTGTGAAATGCGTGTGCGGCTTGATCGAACCGGGCTTGCACAGCACCTGACCGCGCTCGACCTCTTCGCGCTTGGTGCCACGCAGCAAAATACCCACGTTGTCGCCCGCCTGGCCCTGGTCCAGCAGCTTGCGGAACATCTCCACGCCCGTGCAGGTGGTCTTCTGGGTGTTCTTGATACCCACGATCTCGATCTCCTCGCCCACCTTGACGATACCGCGCTCCACTCGGCCCGTCACCACGGTGCCGCGACCCGAGATCGAGAACACGTCTTCCACCGGCATCAGGAACGCGCCGTCGATGGCGCGCTCGGGCGTCGGGATGTACGTGTCTAGCGCATCGGCCAGCTTCAAAATGGCCAGCTCGCCGAGCTCGCCCTTGTCGCCCTCCATGGCCAGCTTGGCCGAGCCGTGGATGATCGGGGTCTTGTCGCCAGGAAACTCGTACTTGTCGAGCAACTCGCGCACCTCCATCTCGACCAGCTCGAGCAGCTCGGCGTCGTCCACCATGTCGCACTTGTTCAGGAACACGATGATGTAGGGCACGCCCACCTGGCGCGCCAGCAGGATGTG
>JBBRVD010000090.1:0-15075 GCA_038247175.1 Burkholderiales bacterium
GATCGCCCCGGCCACCGGTCTGCGGCCTTCGATTCCCGTGGTATTCGTGCACAGCGGCAACCCGGTGGACGCCGGCTTTGCAGACAGCCTGGCCCGGCCCGGACGCAACGCAACCGGGATTTCCATGTTGGCGCTCGACTTGATCTCCAAGCGGATGGAACTGCTCAAGGAGATCAAGCCGACGATGCGCCGCGTTGCCTTCTTCAACAGCCCCGAGCACGCTGGACAGCAGCGCGAGCTGGCGGCCTCGCTGGACGCCGCAAGGCGGGTCGGCGTCGAAGTGACGAACTACATGGTCCGTACCCCGGCCGAGGTCGAACTCGCCCTGGCGCAGATCGCGCCGAATCCGCCCGACGCCGCGCTGCTGTTCTCCGACGCCCTGATGGTCGGGATGCGCAACAAGCTGGCCGTTTTTTTTCTCAGGCATCGCATACCAAGCGCGGCCGGCTGGGCGGCTTTCCCCGAGGCCGGGCACCTGCTGTCCTACGGCGCGGAGCGGACCGCCATCTGGCGCCGCGCTGCTTACTTTGTCGACCGCATCCTGAAGGGAGCGCAACCGGCCGACCTGCCGATCGAACTGCCGACTGTGATCGAGATGGTGGTGAACCGGCGCACCGCCAACGCCATGAACCTGATGCTGCCGCCTGGCATCCTGATCCGCGCCGACAAGGTGATTGACGCGCCCGTCGCAGGCTGAGGCCGGTGCTTGGGCGCCGGCACTTCGGTGCTTGGGCGCCGGCACTTCGGTGCTTGGCTCGGTTCACGCTGCGCCTGCGAGCGCGATGCGGTGCGCTGCGATGCCGATGAGCGCCAGCGGTTGGAACAGCTTTGCCGCTATTTCACGCGCCCGGCACTGGCCAACGAGCGCGTGCAGATCAACAGCGCCGGGCAGGTGGTGCCCAAATTCAAGACCGCCTGGCGCGACGGCACCACCCACATCGTGATGAGCCCTCTTGAGTTCATGCAGAGCCTGGCCGCCCGGGCGAACAAAAAAAGCGCATTTCAGGCACCTGTGCCGCGGCCCCGGCTGCACCTGATCTGCTTCCATGGGGTGCTGGCGCCCTATGCCAAGCTGAGGGCACCGGTGGTGACGCATGTCCCCGAGCAGGCCACTGGCAAATCGGAGCTCACCGCGACCGAGCCAGGCTGTGCGTGCATTCAACTTTTTTGTCCGTATCAGGGTTTACCCTATTTGCATAGCTATGCAAACTCGAATACTTGCATACCTATGCAACACCAACTTCATAGCGAGAACCCATGATCAAGTATCTGAAACGCGGCAAGGACGTACAGGTCCGTGCCGACGACGATGCCAAGGTGCGGGCCACGGTGGAGGCCATCATCAAGGACGTCGAGGCCCGTGGTGATGACGCCGTACGCGACTACAGCCGCAAGTTCGACAACTGGGACCCGACTGACTTCCGGCTCAGCCAGGCCGACATCGAGGCGGCGCGCAAGAGTCTGTCGGCGCGCGAGATCGAAGACATCACGTTTGCGCAGAAGCAGGTGCGCCAGTTCGCGCAAATCCAGCGCGATTCGATGAAGGACGTGGAGGTCGAGACCTATCCCGGCGTCGTGCTCGGCCACAAGAACATTCCGATGAATGCGGTCGGTTGTTATATTCCCGGCGGCAAATACCCCTTGCTCGCCTCTGCGCACATGAGCGTGCTCACCGCCAAGGTGGCCGGCGTCAAGCGTGTCGTGTCGACCGCGCCTCCATACCAGGGCAAGCCACACCCCGCCATCGTCACTGCCATGGCCATGGCCGGCGCCGACGAAATTCTGGTGCTCGGTGGTGTGCAGGCAGTAGTGGCAATGGCCGTCGGCACCCCGAATATCGCACCGGTCGACATGCTGGTCGGACCTGGCAACATGTATGTGGCCGAAGCCAAGCGTCAGTTGTTTGGCCGGGTCGGCATCGACTTGTTCGCGGGCCCGACCGAGACGCTGGTCATTGCCGACGAAACCGTCGACGGCGAAATGTGTGCGGTTGACCTACTTGGGCAAGCCGAGCATGGCCCGAATTCCCCCTGCATCCTGCTGACCACCAGCGAGAAGCTGGCGCGCGAGACCATGGCCGAAATCGAGCGCCAGCTCAAGATTCTTCCGACCGCCGAACTGGCCGCCAAAAGCTGGGCCGACTACGGTGAAGTCATCGTCTGCGACACCGACGACGAAATGGTGGCCAAGGCCGACGAACTGGCATTCGAGCATGTGCAGGTCATGACACGCGACCCCGATTACTTCCTGGCCCGCCTCACCAACTTCGGCGCCTTGTTCCTGGGGCCGCGCACCAACGTGAGCTTCGGCGACAAGGTGATCGGCACCAATCACACGTTGCCGACCAACCGCAGCGCACGATTTACCGGTGGTCTGTGGGTCGGCAAGTTCCTCAAGACCTGCACCTACCAGCGCGTTTTGACCGACGAGGCCAGCGCGCAGATCGGTGAATATTGCTCGCGCCTGTGCCACATGGAGAACTTCGCCGGTCATGGCGAACAGGCCAATCTGCGCGTGCGCCGTTATGGCAAACGCAAGGACGTGCCGTGGTACCAGCCGGTGCAAGCTGAGGTTTGAGCATGATCCAGACGCCCAGTTTCCGGGTTGACGGTCAGCGTGCGCTGGTCACCGGCGCGAGCCGGGGCATCGGCTTTGCAGCGGCTGCCGCACTGGCACAGGCCGGCGCGGCCGTTACGCTCCTTTCACGCTCGCAGGACGAGCTGGACCAGGCCTGTGACCGCATTCGGCAATCGGGTGGTAACTGTGAATCTCTGGTGCTGGACGTGACCGATACCGATGCGGTCCGTACCCAGCTGGGGCAACGTGGGCCGTTCCAGATCCTGGTCAACAACGCAGGCATGAACCGGCCAAAGCCGCTGGTGCAACTGGCAGATGAAGACATCGACGCGGTGCTCGATCTCAACGTCAAGGCCGTGTTCCATGTCACGCGTGTGGTTGCCAAAGGGCTGCTGGACGCTGGGCAACGCGGCTCCATCATCCACATCTCGTCGCAGATGGGGCATGTGGGTAGTGCGAACCGCACCATCTACTGCGCCAGCAAACACGCCATCGAAGGTATGAGCAAGGCGCTGGCCTGGGAACTCGGGCCGGCCGGGATCCGTGTCAACACCGTTTGCCCGACTTTCATCGAGACCGAGATGACGGCCGCGATGTTCGACGACCCGGCGTTTCGCGCATGGGTTGTGGGCAAGATCGCGCTGGGCCGGCTCGGACGCCCCGAAGAAATCATGGGCGCCATCGTGTTTCTGGCCAGCGAGGCGGCGAGCCTGATGACCGGCAGCGCGCTGATGCTCGACGGTGGCTGGACGGCCGCATGAAGTCCGCCGCCAACGCCCAGGACGTCGCGCGCATGGCGCAGGTGTCCCAGTCGGCGGTCAGTCGCAGCTTCACCGCCGGCGCGAGCGTCTCCGATGAGACGCGCGCCAAGGTGATGGCCGCAGCCAAGAAGCTGGGCTACCGGCCCAACGCCATGGCACGCACGCTGATCACCCGGCGCAGCCAGATCATCGCGCTGGTGATGAGCTACCTGGAGAACCAGTTCTATCCGCTGGTTATCGAAAAGTTGTCGCAGGACCTGCAAAAGCGTGGTTACCACGTGCTGATGTTCATCGGCGACCTCGGCGACGACGACGGCGTACTGGCCGAGATCCTGCAGTACCAGGTGGACGGCATCGTCATGGCCTCTGTCACCCTGTCGGCCAAACTCGCCAAGAGATGTCGGGATGCCGGAGTGCCGGTCGTGCTGTTCAATCGGGTTCCCGATCTCAGCGCGCTCGCGCGTCGCAGCGTCTGCTCGGTCACCTCCGACAACCACCGCGGTGGGCATATGGCGGCGCAACTGCTGCTGCAGCGAGGCCACGAGCGGATCGCGTTCCTCGCCGGCTTGGAAAGCAGCTCGACCAACAGCGAGCGTGAGCGGGGCTTCAACGAAGCCATGAGTGATGCCGGCATGGCGGTGTTCCGCAGGGCGGTCGGCGATTACGACTTCGACAGGGCCAAGGCCGCGACACGCATACTTTTTGCAGGAACCAAGCGACCGGATGCGGTGTTCGTTGCCAACGATCACATGGCGATCGCGGCCATGGATGTGTTGCGCAACGAGTTGGGCCTGCGCATACCGCAGGACGTCAGCGTGGTCGGCTTCGACGACGTTCCGCAGGCCGCTTGGGGCGCCTATCAGCTGACAACCATCGTGCAAAGCGTACCCGAGATGGTCGACGCCACCGTGGCATTGCTGAGCGAGCAGATGCAGGAGCAGTCACTCACACGCAACGTAATCGTTCCTTGCCGGCTTGCCGAGCGGGCAACAGTCAGGTCAGCAACGCCGGACTGAACTGCGCAGGATGCCGCAAGCAACCTGGCGCTCAAGCAGACAACAACCATTTTTCAATCACCGAAGGAACACATCCCATGAAAAGCAATATTCGTCGATTCGCAAAAGCAGGCCTGCTGGCCTTGTCAATGGTGGGCTTTACCACCATGGCCGTCGCGCAGGAATGGCCCACCAAAACCGTCAAATACGTAGTGCCGTTCGGCACCGGAGGCGTGTCCGACGGTGTGGCCCGGTTGATTGCCTTGCATCTGACCGAGCGCCTGGGTCAGTCTGTCGTGGTTGAAAACCGGCCTGGTGTATCGGGCATTGTCGGCACTCAATTGGTGGCGCGCGCAAACCCGGACGGCTACACCATCATGGGTGGAACCATCACGACCCATGCGGTCAATCCCTTCTTTACCAAGACGCTGGGTTACGAGCCAGTGAAGGACTTCGCACCCGTCACGATGATCGGCACCGTCAGCAATGTGCTGGTGGTGCCCTCCGATAGCCGCTTCAGTTCGGTCAAACAGATCATCGACGAACTCAAGGCAAAACCCGACAGTCTGACCTATGGCACCGCAGGCGCTGGAACCTCGCAGCACCTGTCCGGTCAACTATTCCAGAGCATCTCCGGAACCCAGATGCGCCAGATCGCCTACAAGGGCGGTTCGGCGGCCATGGTCGATCTGGTCGGTGGCCAGATCGACATGGTGTTCGAAACCGTCGCCGCGGCGCGCCCGATGATCGACGCCAAGCGCGTGAAGGTGCTGGGTGTCACGGCCAAATCGCGGTTGGCCAGCATGCCGGACGTGGCGCCGCTGGCCGAGCTTGGCCTGCCGGATTTCGAGATGCAGTCGTGGCAAGGTGTGTTCGCACCCATCGGAACGCCCCAGGCCGTGCTCGACCGCTTGAGCAAAGAGCTTGCCGCCGTTGTTGCCATGCCGGACGTGCAGGCCAAGCTGCGCAATCTGGGTGTGGAGCCGGATGGTCGCCAGGCCAAGGACTTCGCGGCCTTCCAGCGCGCCGAGATCGCGAAGTGGGGCAAGGTCATCACCAGTGCCGGCATCAAGGCTGAATAAGCCGGTCGATTTTCAATACGCACACACTTCAACACGGAGACCATCACATGTTCAATTTCACAAATACCAGGAAACGCGCGTTGCCCTCGCTGGGCCAGGCCCTGATCGCAACGGCTTGCCTGTTCAGCGCCGTTGCCGGCGCGCAGACGCCGGGGTCCAAGCCCGGCGCCGGCGACTACCCCAACACCGGACGGGTCGTCATCGTGGTGCCATTCGCACCCGGTGGGGCTACCGACATCATTGGCCGCTTGCTGGCCGAAGAACTGGGCAAGCGCTGGGGGACACCGGTGGTGGTTGACAACAAGGCCGGAGCCGGCGGCGCCATTGGTACCGATTACGTGGCCCGGGCCAAGGCCGACGGCTACACCTTGCTGCTCGGCACGCAGACCGCGCTTGCCGTCAGCCCGACCTTGCTCAAGAAGCTTAGCTACAACGTCGATAAAGACTTTGCGCCAATCACCGCGCTGGCGGACACGCCGCTGGTGCTGCTGGCCAGCAACAAGTCCGGTGCTGGCAACGTGCGCGAACTGATTGCTGCGATCAAGGCCAAACCCGACGCGATCTCTTACGGAACCAGCGGCAACGGAACCTCGCAGCACCTGACCACGCTGATGCTGCTCAATCGCATTGACGGCAAGGCAGTGCATATCCCCTACAAGGGCAGCAGCCAGTCGCTGGTGGATCTGGCCGGTAACCAGATCGACATGCAGTTCGACAACATGACCACTGCGCTCGCCTTCGCCAAGAACGGCCAGGCCAAGGCCCTGGCAGTGACCAGCCTCAAGCGCTCGCCGCTGCAGCCCGACCTGCCAACCCTGGCCGAGTCCGGCGCAGCAGGATTCGAGGCCGTGACCTGGCTTGGTCTGTTGGCACCTGCCGGCACTCCGGCGCCGGTGGTCGCCTACCTGAACGCGGAAGTGGTCGCGGTGCTGGATTCACCGGCCGTCAAGGACCGGCTCTCCAGCCAGGGTTTCAGCCCCAAGCCAATGAAGGCGGACGTGTTCCGCCAGTTCATCAAGGACGAAACGGTCAAGTTCGCCGACCTGATCAAGTCCAACAACATCACGATCGAGTGATGAAGTACGGCCTTGCGATCGAGTGCATCAACGCCTTGTGTGCGGTCGACACACCGACCATCTGCAATGCGCTGGAGATCGCCATGGGCGGACGGACCGCCCATGGTTTCACCTACGGCAACATCATTGCCGCGCCACAAGCCTTGCCCTCCATCGTCGGGTTTGCGCGAACGGCACGCATCAGGGCCAGTGAGCCTTCCACCCGGTCGCCGCAGGACGTGCGGCGCATGCGGCTGGACTACTGCCGCGAGCGACTCGGCAGTACCGGTCATCGTCGTGATGCAGGACGATGATGTACGGCCCGGCACAGGCTCGTTCTGGGGTGAGGTCAACTCGGCGGTCCATGAAGGGCTAGGCGTGGCCGGCGACTTGACCAACGGCTCGGCACGCGATCTGGGTCATCTGTCACCGACTTTTCCCATTCTTGCGGCAAGCGTGGGGCCGTCCCACGCCCATGTGCGCGTCGAGGAGTTCGGGGCTACGGTGAGCGTGTTTGGCCTCGAGGTCGCGCACGACGTATTGATTCACGCCGAGCGGCACGGCGCGGTGCTGATTCCCATCGCGCTTGCGCAAGCCTTGCCCGAGTGCAGCCGCCTGGTGCAGCGCAAGGAAGCGCCTTTGCTGCGTGCTGCGCGCAGCGGGGCTTTCTCCCTGGCCCTGTTGGCGCAGGCCATGTCCGAATCGGACGACATTGACTGAACGAGAAGACAGCATGGAAATCAGACCACCGATCGACACCCGCCTGCCGGGCATGCTGCGCAGCGGCAAACCGTTGCGCGGCGCTTTCAACAGCCTGCCAAGTCCTGCCATCGTCGAGATGTGCGCCTATGCAGGATTCGACTTCATCGTGCTGGACAACGAACACGGTAGCGCCGACTTCGAGACCACCGAGAACATGTTGCGTGCCGCGCGTGCCAGCGGCATCGTGCCGATCGTACGTTGTTTTGAATCCGATATTGCGCGAATCCTGGACATGGGTGCCAGCGGCGTCAAGATTCCGATGGTCAACACTGCGCAGCAGGCGCGCGCACTGGTGCAGAAGGTGCGTTATCCCGGCGTCGGACAACGCGGCAGCGCATTCAGTTCTCGCGCCGCCGGCTACGGTGCATTCGGCGGCGCAGAGCACACCCGACGCAGCAATGAGGGTGTCTCGCTGATTGTCATGGTCGAGACGCCACAAGCCGTTGCGAATGCGGCCGAGATCGCGTCGGTCGAGGGTGTGGATGCGGTTTTCGTTGGGCCAAACGACCTGGCCCACGCGATGGGGTTTGGCAATGACTGGAGTGCTGCACCGGTTGCGGCAGCGATCGAGCAGGCGCTGCGTGCCATCTCCGGTGCTGGCAAGTGCGCCGGCACGATCGCACTCACGCCGGAGCACGAAGCCATGTACGGCGCATGGGGCGCGCGTTACTTCGCGAATGTGACCAGCAGCATCATTACGCAGGCACTCAAGGCGGCGGCCGGTGCGGGCAGCGGGGCGACTGCGAAGATCGCCTATTGATTCCGGCGTGCCCGTTGCTGCGGGGCCTCCCGAGGTGCCACCGGCGGTCGGAGTTGCCGGGCGGCCCCATTGTGAAACAGGCGACAGCCCTTGCCGCCGGTTTCAAAGACAATCGACCGGGCCCGTCCTGCCGTTCACCATGGGTGAGCGGGGCGTGGTCTCTGTCTGCTTAGGTTATCAACTGGTAGATCGAGAAGTAGATCGATGGCCACTCAAAAGATCACCAGTACGGCAATGGCAAGTTCACGTTCACCTTGGCCACGACCCGCCTGACGCTATCCCACTTCGGCAAGCCGCTCGACGAGGCTGACGTCCGAAGTTGGTCCCGGCCGGCTATCGCTCGACCACTGGTTGGCGCAGCGGAAAGATTAAGACAGAGCCACTGTGCGGCGCCAAACGCGGCGCTGGCGTATCCCTGCGTCAGTTCAGCGCCACGCTGCGCGCGTGTTTTTCGTTGGTCCAGCCTTGCGGCGTCAATACCCGCTCGGCAACCTCGGTTGGCTCGGCCTCCAGGGGCGTGGCCATGGTGTCGTTCCAGCGGTTGGTGAACCCGAACAGGGAAATCACACCGACGATTTCGACCATCTGCTCGTCGCTCCAGTGCGCGCGCATTTCTGCGAACATCTTATCGGTCACCGCGTTCGGTACTGAACTGGCTGCCATCGTGAAGTCCAGCGCCTGGCGTTCGGCTTCGGTAAACAGTTCGCTGTCGCGGTAGTCCCACAGCGCGTCGACCCGCACCTGCTCCACGCCGACCCGCAACGCGCCGCCGGCTGTGTGCGCCATGCAATATTGGCAACCGGTGACCCGACTGGCGAACAGGGCGAGCAGGCGTTTGAAGCCAATCGGCACACTCGAATCCGGATCCCAGACTGATGCCGACAACTGCTGCAACGCGCGCGCCATCTTGGGACGGCGCTGCATGATCAGCACGCTATTGGGAATAAAACCGATCAGCTTGTGATAGCTCGCAAAGACGTCGGCGAGCTCGGACGACGGAGGCAGTGGCTCCAGTCGAGGGACCGGCAATGGGATGGATGATGACATGGCAGTGGACTCCTTCTTCAGGTCAATGGTGGAACAGAGAATGTTTGGGCCGGTCCTCTTGTCAATGTGGCTGGCGCAGCAGCGGATCCCGTGCGCGTCAACCCGACGCAACCGCGGTGGCCGCGGATGCATGTGGCCATTGCGGGCGCCCCGGCATCTTGAGGCGCAACCGGTAGACCGATGTGCAGGCGGTCACGTACAAGGTCTGGTGATCCGCGTCTCCGAAGGCGAAGTTGCAGGCCTTTTCGGGGAAACACAAACGCGCGACGCGGTGTCCGTTGGGCGTGAACACATGGATGCCGCCCGGACCACAGCAATAAATATTGCCCGACACGTCGACCTTCATGCCGTCGGGCACACCGGGCTCTTTGCCGGGCACGTCGGCGAACAAGTGGCCCGGCGTCAGACTGCCATCGGCGTTCACCGCAAACACTTGGATCTGCTTGCGCGGGCTGTCGTTCACGTGTAGCAGGGATTCGTCCAGGTTGAAGCACAGGCCGTTGGGTTGCTCCAAACGCGGCGACAAGCGCGTCAATGCGCCATCGTGCGGGTCGATGCGGTATACGCTGCTGTGATCGAGTTGCGGATCGCGCGGCACGCCGTGCGGTGCGCGTCGTCCGAATATCGGATCGGTGAAATAGATCGCGCCGTCGCTCTTGACGACGATGTCGTTCGGGCTGTTGAGCTCTCGCCCCTCGAAATGGCTGGCCAGCACGGTGATGGAGCCGTCCGTCTCGGTACGGGTGACCCGACTGGTCGCGTGTTCGCAGGTCAGCAGCCGTCCCTGCCGGTCCCAGGTGTTGCCATTGGCCATGTGGCTGGGCTGGCGGAAGCTGACCAGCCCCTTTTCGGCATCCCAGCGGTGCATCTGGTTGCCGATGATGTCGCTGAACAGCAGATGCTCTTGCGCGCTGTGCCACAAGGCGCCTTCGGTGAAGAGGAAGCCGGTGGCCACGCGGTCGATGGCGGCCTCGGGGTCCACCAGTTGCAGCGCAGCCTTTTCCAGTATTTCGATTGCCATGGTGGTCTGGTCTCGGTTCATCACCGGTTTGCGGCGCGCCGCGACGCTGGGGTTGTGAAGGGATCGGGCAACGGCCCCCTGGTACCGCAGTTCACTCGGACTTGATGTTGTTGTCTTTGATCAGCTTGGAGAAGCGCGCCATCTCACCGCGCACGAATTCGCCGAGATCTTCCGGCGTGCCGCCGGCGGGTTCGGACGCCAGGCCCTTCATGCGCTCGCGCACATCCGCCATCGCCAGCACCTTGCGCACCTCGGCGTTGAAGCGATCGATCGCCACGCGTGGGGTCTTGGCCGGTGCAAACACCGCGTACCACTCGTCGAACACGAAGCCCGGCAGGCCCGATTCCGTGGCAGTGGGCACGTCGGGTACCGTGGTGGAGCGCTTCGCACTGGTGACAGCCACCAGCCGCAGGCGTCCAGCCTGGATCATCGGCGACATCGTGGCGTAACTGGCGAAGATCATCTGGGTCTCGCCGGCGACCGCCGCGGCCATCGACGGGCCGCCTCCCTTGTAGTTGATGCCCATGATGTCGACACCGGTCATCGATTTGAACTGGGTCAATGCCAGGTGCGGCGGCGAACCGGCACCGACCAGCGATGCATTGAGCTTGCCCGGGTTGGCCTTGGCATGCGCGATCAGGTCGGCAACCGACTTCACCGGCAAGTCCGGATTTACTGCCAGTGCATAGACGCCCTTGGCCACCAGCACCACGGGGGCGAGGTCTTTCGCGACGTCGAAGGAATGCGATGCATACAGGTAAGGATTGGCCGCAAGGTTGCTGGTCGCCAGCCCGAAGGTGTAGCCATCCGGCGTGGCATGGGCCACGGCCGTCATGCCGATCATGCTCGATGCGCCGGGCTTGTTCTCGATGATGACCTGTTGACCCATGCCCTCGGACAACTTGGCGGCGATGATGCGGCCAAGCACGTCGGTGCCGCCGCCTGGTGCCCAGGGAACAACGAGCTTGATCGGCCGGGTCGGATAGTCCTGGGCCTGTGCCAGAACCGGAAGCATGGTGAAGATGCCCGCCAGAAAGGCGGTGACGATGATGGAACGGCGCATGGTGTGTCTCCTGACGTGTTTGACTGTCAGTGCGCAGTATTGAGCGCATGGTTGGCGCTGTCCAAAACTATATTTGGATCAGACTCATACACTTTGTGTATGAATAAGCACCTCGATCTTCGCGTGCTGGCCTCCTTCTTGGTGTTGGCGGACGAGCTGAACTTCACCCGCGCCGCCGTGCGCCTGCACATGACGCAGCCACCGCTGAGTTTGCAGATCAAGCAACTCGAGGCCGAGTTGGGTGTCGAACTGTTCCAGCGCAGCAAACGCCGGGTCGCACTGACAACGGCCGGTTTCGCCTTTCGCGCCGAGGCAGAAAAGATGTTCGCGCAGGAAGAACGGGCCCGCGACGTGGTGCGCCTGGCGGGTTTGGGTGAGCAGGTCGCGCATTTGTCCATCGGCTTTACGCCAGTCACCGCGCTCGAGCTGATACCGACGCTGCTGCGCCGGTTCACTGCTGAAATGCCCACGGTCCGTTTCTCACTCAAGGAGATGAACTCGCAGGCACAACGCGATGGACTGCTCAGCGGCGAGCTTGACATCGGCTTCATGCGCCCGCCAGTGATCGAACAAGGCCTGTCGGCGCAACTGCTGTTCTCGGAGCCCCATGTACTAGCCGTTCCCGCCGACCATGCGCTGGCACGCGCGCCGAGAGTGCACGTGCGTCAGCTCCATGGCCAGTCCCTGACCATGTTCGAGCGTCGCACCGGACGTTACGCGCACGACCTGTTCATGTCCTGGTTGTCCCAGAGCGGGGTCGAGCCGGCCCAGATGCATGAAGCGGTGCAGCACCACGCCATGATGGCGCTGGTGAGCGCCGGCATCGGTCTGGCCGTGGTTCCGGCCTCCAGTGCCAGCCAACCAATCAACGATGTGGTGTTCAAACGCCTCACGGGCCTGCCGGTACCTCACATCGAATTGTGGGTCGCCACACGCAAGAACAACCCCAATCCGATAGCAACACAGTTCCTGGCAACCACGCTGGAATATGTCGCGCAGAGCAAGGTTCAGCTGCCGCCGTGAACGCCGAAGCGCCGGCGGCATCCACCAACTGACGTACGGTCACGCACAAAGCCCACAACGCGGGGACAAACGCCCGCAGCGGTAGGCACCTGTTGTGGGAGCGAGTTTGAACCCAGGTCCGTACCGCACCATCACATTACAGGGCTCGGATAGTCCTCGGGCCCTCTTTTCCCGAGGTCTTCTTTGTGGCCGCCGCGGCACGGGGCATTGGTACCGATGGAGCTTGCTGCTGCAAGTCGGCTTGCGAAGCTGCACCATCCCAGACTCTCCATGCCCAGCGCGTGCAAGCCAAAGACGGCCAGACCAACAGGGTGCATTGCGATGGCACCCCGGTCCATTACGAGCGCCACCGCCCCGAGCAGACTGCGCTGTACCGCCTGGTGAAGCAGCACGCCCAGAGCTTCTTCGGCCAAACTGAGGCGGTCACTCGCGCTGGCCTGCCGCAATTCGTCAAAGGCGAGTTCGACGCGTAAGTCGTACGCGGAATTCCGGCGCACGGCCTCATGCGCCTGCGCTGCGCCGATTGCGGGCACGACAAACTGGTCGCCTTCAGTTGCAAGCGCCGCCGGTTCTGCCCCTCGTGCGGAGCGCGGCGCATGGCGCATAGCGCGGCGTACCTGGTAGACCATGTCATCCCGCGCGTGCCGGTGTGCCAGCGCGAGGGTGCACTACCCGATGTCCAGGCGGCATTGAGGTCAGGCGACGGGGCTACGGCTGCTCAGGGTGCGACCGGCCAGCCGTGCAGTATGACAACGGCAAGGCCGCAAGAAAACCCGCCGAAGCGGGTTTCTTGTCTACAGCTTTTTAGCTAGGATTCTGTTCACTAGAAAGCGCCACGAAATCCGTTAGTACGCCGCCCACTGAGTCTCTAATCGTCTCTACGAGGTGGTATCGGGTTACCCCACCAACGGTGTAGGCATAAAGAGAAAGCTTGAGTTTGCCACCATCCGGCAGGTTCCACCCTTCGGCACTGAACGCGGACGCGATATCGGTCGCCGAGACCGAGTCGGTGCCGTCGGTTATTGATCCATCCGGGTTGAAGGCGAAGGTCGTGCTTACCGCGGTGCCGGTGTTGCATTCTGTATACGTGAAGGTTTTCCCGCTTACAAGTGCAATGGCTTCATTGGAAGGCACAGCTGTCATGTTGTGCGACACAAGCACCAAGTTCCCCTGACCCGGCTCAACCGAGCAAATCAGTGCAACGTTGCCGTCGGCTCGCAGCACACCTGAAAAATTCGTTGGAAAGGCCACAGTCGCCCAACCATCGGTCGTAGATATGACCAATTCATCAGGACCTGGAAGCAATGTGAGCGTGCCGTTCGGCGCTGCGAAAGCTACTGCGGCGGCGAAGTTGCTTGCGGTGCCATCGGCTTCGAACACCAGATAGTTCAGGTTGCCCGAGTTCTCAATCCCGCTAGAAGGGTTAGTGCTGGGTGCCGTCGCTGTCGCAGGCGTGGTCGGTGGCGCAGGCGTCGCCGGTGTCGCAGGCGTAGCCGCTGTCGCAGGCGTAGCAGCGCCAGCGACGGGGTCATCACCGCCACCGCCGCCACAGGCACTCAGGGCGCCCACCAAGGTACAGGCACCCACAATCTTTAGCCAGCCGCGCGGCTTGCAGGTTTTAAGGTTCAACATAAACGTACTCCTTGAATAAATTCGTTGCAATGAAAGAAATTGATCGAAAAAAATGTCCCACGAGCTGGCTTGTCAAAGGCGCATTGCTGCCGCGCACCAAAAAATTCTTCCGAACCGACCGCCCGTGGTGTCGTTTGGCATCTCGGCAGCATCGGTGCAGCAGATCGCTTCACTTCTCGTCGGCCTGCTGGATGCTAAGGACCGGGAGAGCGTCCAGCCATCCCATGAACATGTGACACGATTGCGCGCGCGAAAAGCGCGACTACGGCTATGCTTTGTCGGCAACAAAATTTGGGCCAAAGGAACAATGTGTGGCGCGTGCTGGTGGTGGAAGATGATCCGGACATGCGCGAGTTTTTCGCGGCCAGCGTCACGCGCTGCCTCGAACTGACGCTTGCTGCCAGCCTGGGCACGGTTGCCCAGGCACTGGCCTGGTTGGCACAGCCTGCCAACAGCGTCGATGTACTGCTCACCGATCTGGGCTTGCCCGACGGTAGCGGCCTGCAGGTGATACAGGAGGCGATTCGGCTGCACCCCGCCTGCGAACCGCTGGTGATTTCAATGTTTGGCGACGAAGACAACGTCCTGGCCAGCATCGAGGCTGGCGCTCTGGGCTACATCCACAAAGACAGCGCGCCGGATGACATCGCGCGCACGATCCTGGACATGCGTGCGGGCGCATCGCCGATCTCGCCTATGATCGCGCGGCGCATCCTCTCCAAGTACCGCATGCAGCGGACCCGACCCACGCATGAGAAGAATCCGGCACCGGATACGACAGCGCCGGTGGTCTCTCCCATGCCGCAGGAGGTTGCCAACGGCGGCTTCCTGACACCCCGCGAGCAGGAAGTCCTGGCACTGATCGCGCGGGGATTTTCCTATTCGGAGATTGCGCGACTGCAAAGTTTGACAGTCCATACCGTGCGAACCCATATCAAGAACATGTATGCCAAGCTCTCCGTGCACTCCAAGACCGAGGCTGTCTTCGAGGCCACACGCATGGGGCTCCTGGCACCGTACAGGTAACACTGCCGCAGCGGTGCGCGGACTATCACCGGATGCTGCAGGTCCATGGCATCGGGTGCTGTTGCTGCTTGCCCTGCTGCTCTTCTTCTGGCCAGCGCACGCGCATGAGCTTTTCCAGGTGCTGCGCGACGCGCGCATGCAAGTCACCGTCGGCACCTCGCCGGCCGCAAGCAGGGACGTGACGCTTCCCTACCATTGGGACCGCCTGCATCGTGGAAAAGCCGGCGTAGCCGATTTCGAGTTGGCGTTCAAACTCGATCAGCCCCTCGGC
>JBBRVD010000091.1:0-15030 GCA_038247175.1 Burkholderiales bacterium
CCACGTGTTCGGGCGCACGGTCGCCCACGATGGCCAGCACCGGGTCGATCGGCATCACTCGGCCGATGAAGAAGGTCACGGCGAGCAGGCCCAGGTAGGTCAGCAGGATGACCCCCAGGAAGTTCACGACACTCTTGACGGCACCTGCCAAACGGATGCCGCCTGGTTTACCGGGCGGCGCTGATGCTGCGGCGTTCAAACTGGCACCGGTGCCGCAGGCCTATTTGCTGACCTTGAACATGTAGGTCGCATCCGACGTCGGGCCGATCTTGAAACCTTTGACATCGTTGCGGATGGCCGCCGTCTCGATCATCTGCCCGATCATGACGAAGGGGCTGTTCTGGCGGTGGTCCGTCTGCAGTTCCAGGTACATGGCCTTGCGCTTGGTGGCGTCACGCTCGAGCGCGGCAGCGTCGGCCTTCTTGGTCATCTCGGGAATGTCCCAGGCATTGCGCCAGGCCAGCGGCTTGGACTTGGCGTCGTCCGCGTTACTCGGATTACGCGCGAAGGTGTCGGCGTTGGTGTGCGGGTCCCAGTAGTCGGCGCCCCACTGGCCGATGTAGATGTCATGCTGGCGCGCGCGGTACTTGGTCAGTGTCTGCTTGCCGTCACCGGGCAGGATTTCCATCTCGATGCCCGCGCGTTTGAGGGTCTGCTGAAATGCCTCGGTCATGCCTTGCACTGGTTGGGATGTGCGCATGTCGATCGTGATCTTGAACCCATTTGGATACCCGGCCTTGGCCAGCAGCGCCTTGGCCTTGTTCACGTCGAGTTTGTAGGGTTTGTCGGTGCTGGCACCGAGCAGGCCTACCGGCAGGAAGTTCTGGTGCACGACGCCGATGTTCTTGATCATCGTGGCGCCGATCGCGTCGTAGTCCACCAGCCATTTGAAGGCTTCGCGCACTTCCGGTTTCGACAGGATCGGGTGTTTCTGGTTCAGGCTGAAATACCAGACCGTCCCCTTGGGCGTGCTGGTGGTTTTGATGTCCTTGTTTTTGGCCAATGCATCGAGGTCCTGGGGCGTCAGGTTGCGCGCGATGTCTGCATCGCCTTTCTCCAGCATCAGTCGTTGGGTGGCAGCCTCCTTGACGTGACGGTAGATCACACGCTTGAGCTTCGACTGGGTTCCCCAATAATTGTCGTTGCGCTCCAGCGCGATGATCTCGTTGGCCCGCCAGTCCCGGAGCTTCATCGGACCCGAACCGGCGTAATTGGTCTTGAGCCAGCCATATCCCCAGTCACCATTTTTTTCGTTGGCCTGCACCAGTTTTTTGTCGACAATGGATGCGACGTTGGCGGTCAGGCAGTTCAGTACGAAGGTTGGCGCGTAAGGCTTGTCAATCAGCAGCACCACCGATTTGCCGTCCACCACGCGAATCTTGTCCTTGACGTTTTCCTTGGTGAAGCCAAACTGCGTCAATATGAAAGCCGGTGTCTTGTCCAGGATCACAGCGCGCTGCAATGAATACGCCACGTCCTCGGCGGTGAGCGGGTTGCCCGAGGCGAACTTCAGACCAGGCTTGATTTCGAAGGTGTAGGTCTTGTCGTCGGGCGATACCGTCCAGGATTTGGCAATGTCGGGCACCAGCTTGGACGGGTCGTTCACGTCGTAACGCAGCAGGCGGTCATAGGTGTTGCCCATCACCTCGCCAGCCGAAATTTCGAAGCTTTCCGCCGGGTCCATCGTGATGATGTCGTCGATGGCCCAGGTGACGACCAGCGTGTCTTTCGGGGTCGCGGCCAGCAAACTGGTCGCAGGAAGCGCAAATGCGGCTGCGACCGCCAGCGCCGCAGCGGAACGGGTGAACATTGTTTTCACGGAATACTCCTTGGGGAAGATGGGGGCCGGGACTTCGGGGGTGTATGTCATTCGCGGCCCTCGGGATGGCTCAACGCAAGAAAAATGCCCGATACATGTTAGTTTGCTTCTTTCCGACCGAACCGGCATGAGGCGCATATTATGGTCCTGTGAGCTGGGCCCGGCCATCGGGGTTTACCAGTGAGCAAAATATCGCAGAAATGGGAGGGTTCACCATCGGTAGCCCACCGTCGCCAAGGCCTGCAGGTGCGCCGGCTGTCGAAAACACCCCGGGAGCAGACGAGGCCGCGCGAGTCTGCCAGAATGACCTTTTGCCCAACCGGAGACACCCATGCCTGGCCTATTGCCCCATGTCGACCCCCAGGGTCTGCTCGAATATTCGGTCGTCTACACCGACCGCGCACTCAACCACATGTCTGTCAGCTTCCAGGTTGTGATGAAGGAGATCTCCGGCATGCTGAAAGAGGTCTACCACGCGCACAGCGCCGTGATCGTTCCCGGCAGCGGCACCTTCGGCATGGAGGCGGTGGCGCGCCAGTTCGCGCATGATCAGAAGGTGCTGGTGATCCGCAATGGCTGGTTCAGCTACCGCTGGAGTCAGATTCTCGACATGGGCCGGATTCCGGCCGAGTCCGTCGTGCTCAAGGCGCGCCGTGTGGGCCATGGACCGCAGGCGCCATTCACGCCGGTGCCGATCGACGAGGTCGTGGCCCGGATCCAGGCCGACAAACCGGCGCTGGTGTTCGCGCCGCATGTGGAAACCTCCAGCGGCATGATCCTGCCCGACAGTTACCTGCGTTCCGTGGCCGATGCGGTACACGCGGTGGGCGGCCTGTTCGTGCTCGACTGCATCGCCTCGGGCACGATCTGGGTCGACATGCAGGCCTGCGGTATCGACGTGCTGGTCAGCGCCCCGCAAAAGGGCTGGAGCAGCTCGCCTTGCTGCGCAATGGTGATGCTCAGCGAGCGTGCGCGCAAACACATCGACTCCACGACCAGCAGCAGTTTTGCCTGTGACCTGCGCAAATGGCTGCAGATCATGGAGGCTTACGAAGGGGGTGGCCACGCCTACCATGCGACGATGCCCACCGATGCCCTGTCCCGGCTGCGCGACGTGATGGTCGAGACCCGGGCCTACGGCTTCGACCGGGTGCGGGCCGAGCAGCAGGCGCTGGGCGACGCAGTGCGTGAATTGATGGTCGCGCACGGATTTGCCAGCGTGGCGGCCGAGGGTTTCCAGGCGCCGGGTGTCGTGGTCAGCTACACCGACGACGCCGGTATCCAGTCGGGCAAGAAGTTCCTGGGCCTGGGTCTGCAGACTGCCGCCGGAGTACCTTTGCAGTGCGACGAGGGCGCCGATTTCCAGAGTTTTCGCATCGGCCTGTTCGGACTGGAGAAGTTGCACAACGTGCCGCGCACGGTGGCGCATCTCAAGACGGCGCTGGACAAACTCAAGCCGGTGGCGGCGAGTGCGCCGGAGCCGGTGCTGCAGGCCTGAAAACGGGGCGCAGGGCCTGTCCGGGTGTCCGGTGCGAATGCCATTGCACCGGCGCGGGGTAGCGCACTGATGATGCAATGCCGTCCATGGATCCCGCACTGACACTCGAATCCCTGCCGCTGTTCCCGCTCGGCTCGGCCTTGTTCCCTGGCGGCGTGTTGCCGCTGCGCATCTTCGAGGTGCGTTACCTGGACATGATCGGCAAGTGCCATCGACATGGCGCCCCGTTCGGGGTTGTTGCGCTGACGCAGGGCTCCGAGGTGTTGCGTGCGCCAGCGGCCGGCCCGAGCGGCGATGCCTATGCCGATGAAGGCTTCCATGGCGTGGGGACGCTGGCAACCATCACCGAATTGAAACGTCCCCAGGCCGGGCTGATGGAGATCCGATGCGTCGGCACGCAGCGTTTCATGGTCACCCGGCGCGAAAGGCTGCGTCACGGCTTGTGGATTGGCGACGTGCGGCACATACCCGCCGATCAGCTAGCACCGGTGCCGCCGGACCTGGAGCCCGTCTCCCGCGCTCTCGGCAACCTGATCGACCAACTGCGCCAGCGCGGCGTACCAGAGGCAGATCTGCCGATGCAACCACCGTTTCAGCTGCAGGACTGCGGCTGGGTCGCCAACCGGTGGTGCGAGCTGCTGGGCCTGCCGCTGGAGCTGCAGCAACGGCTGATGGCATTGGACAACCCGCTGGTGCGGCTGGAGCTGGTGGGTGACATCCTGCAGCGCAAGGGTATCGGCAACTAAGGCTCGTGCGCCAGCCGATGGCCGGCCCGCTGCGGGGATAATCCGGGTTTTTCCATTCGGAATCCGATGTGAGACTGCCCGTGCGTCGTGTCGACGCGTTTGACCGCCCTGGAACCGACCCGTCCGTCCGCCGGTATCACCATGCTTGAGTTGCATGGCGTAGCCTGCGTGCGCGGCGGTCGAACCTTGTTCGCGCGGCTCGACTGTCAGGTGGCGGCCGGTCGGCTGTTGCGGGTGCGGGGCGTGAATGGCGCTGGCAAGACCAGCTTGCTGCGCATGGTGTGCGGCCTGCTGCCGGCGGCCCAGGGGCAGATTCTGTGGCGCGGCGAGCCGATCCGGGACCTGGGCGAGCAGTTTGGCCGGGAGCTGGTGTACCTGGGCCATGCCGCCGCGCTCAAGGACGACCTCAGCGCGATCGAGAACCTGCAGAGTGCATGCCTGCTCGGCGGCTTGCGGGTCTCGCGTGAACAGGCCTTGCAGGCACTGACCCGGGCGGGCCTGCCGGGCCGCGGGCGCACACCGGCGCGCCAGTTGTCCCAGGGGCAGCGCCGTCGCGTGGCGCTGGCGCGACTGTTGCTGTCGTCCTCCACGCCGCTGTGGGTGCTGGACGAGCCCTTCAACGCACTGGACAGCGCCGCCACCGACGGATTGTGCAGCCTGTTGCAAGCCCATCTGGTGCAGGGCGGCGTTGTCGTGCTGACCAGTCACCAGGACGTCGCGCTGGACGCGCTGGACGATCGGCTGGTTCCGTTGACTTTGGGGGTGCAACCGGCATGACCGATGCTCCCAGCCCGTCGCTGCCAACGGCCGGTATGTGGCAGGCCATGCGCGGTCTGGTCGCGCGCGACCTGCGCCTGGCGCTGCGCCGGCGTGCCGATCCGCTGAGTGTGCTGGTGTTTTTCGTGCTGGTCGCCAGTCTCTTTCCGCTCGGTGTCGGGCCCGAGCCCGAACTGCTGCGCGCCATGGGCCCAGGCGTGGTGTTTGTGGCCGCCTTGCTGGCCGCCATGTTGTCGCTCGGGCGCATGTTCGCCGACGATTTTCACGACGGCACACTGGAGCAACTGTTGTTGTCGGCCTGTCCCTTGCCGCTGCTGGTCGCGGCCAAGATCCTGGCCCATTGGATCTGCTCCGGGTTGCTGCTGGCGCTGGTCTCGCCGCTGCTGGCGCTGCAATTCGACCTTGGCGCCGTGGCGACTGGCGTGTTGTTGCTGGCCTTGCTGGTGGTCACGCCGCTGCTCAGCCTGATTGGCGCGGTGGGTGCGGCGCTGACGGTCGGCGTGCGCGGCGCGGCGGTGCTGATGCCGCTGCTGATCCTGCCGCTGTGTGTTCCGGCGCTGATTTTTGGAACGGCGGCAGTCGAAGCGAGTCGTAGCGGCATGGAAACCATGGGACATTTCTCGCTGCTGGGGGCGTTCCTGGTGCTGGCGCTGGTGGGTACGCCCTGGGCCACCGCCACGGCCTTGCGGATTGCGCTGGAATGATCCTGCCAACGGCAGTTGACCGCTTGCTTCCCGCTGGAGACGCGCATGCAACCTGACGGTTTTGGCCACGGAGCCAGTCATCCCTTGGGAGAGAGCGCCAGGCGCCCGATCGCACCCTGCTGGACGCGCCATGCGGCGTTGGCAGGATGATCGATAACATCGTCCGAATTACCCCGATTCGCGCCGCTGACATGGCGAGTAGGGTAAATTCCAACGCTGTCTATATTCACCATGGCTGATAATCGCGTCAACTGGTTCAGGTATGCGGCCCCGCAGACGTTTTATCTGCTGGCGGGCCGCGTGGTGCCGTGGTTTGCCATTGCTGCGGTGGTATTGACGGCAGCCGGGCTGTATCTCGGCCTGTGGGCAGCGCCCACCGACGCCCAGCAGGGCGAGGCTTACCGCATCATCTTTGTCCACGTGCCGGCCGCGTGGATGTCGATGTTGGTCTACCTGGCGATGGCATTCTGGGCCGCGATCGGCCTGATCTTCAATTCGCGTCTGTCGTCGATGATGGCCAACGCGCTGGCGCCCACCGGCGCCTGGATGACCTTTCTGGCTTTGTGGACGGGCGCCTTGTGGGGCAAGCCGACCTGGGGCACGTGGTGGGTCTGGGACGCCCGGCTGACCTCTGAACTGGTGTTGCTGTTCCTGTACATTGGCTACATGGCGCTGCATGCGGCGATCGACGATGTGCGCCGCGCCGATCGCTCGGCGGCACTGCTGGCTATCGTCGGCGTGGTCAATGTGCCCATCATCTATTTTTCGGTCCAGTGGTGGAACACGCTGCACCAGGGGGCCTCGGTCAGCCTGACCAAGGCGCCGAGCATGGCGCTGCCGATGTTGATCGGCATGCTGGTAATGACCCTGGCGTTCTGGATGTACTGCATTGCGATAGCACTGGCCCGGGTGCGCGCCATCATCCTGGAGCGCGAGCGGCACACCGCCTGGGTGCGCAGGTCGGTAGCCATCGCATGATGCGTTGCACGAAGGGTATGGCATGAACTGGTCCAGCTGGTCTGATTTTTTCGCCATGGGCGGTTACGGCTTGTATGTCTGGGGATCGTTCGGCATGTGTGCGCTGGCTTTGGCGCTGGAGGTCGGCATGGTGTCGGCGCGCAGGCGCGCGGCATTGCAACAGGACGACGCGGACGCAATGGATAACACAGGAGTAGGAGCATGAAACCTCGTAGCAAACGCGCTTTGGCCGTGATACTGGCCCTGGTTGCGCTGGCCGCAGCCAGCGCGCTGGTGCTGCAGGCGTTCCAGAGCAACCTGGTGTTTTTCTTCAGCCCGAGCCAGGTCATGGCCAACGAGGCACCGCGCGAGCGCAGTTTCCGCGTCGGTGGCCTGGTCGAGGAAGGCAGCATCGAGCGGGCAGCCCAGGGCCTGACGATCCATTTCAAGGTCACCGACACGGCGCATGCGATACCGGTCACCTACACCGGCATGCTGCCCGACTTGTTCAAGGAGGGTAAGGGTGTGGTCGCGCAGGGCAGGCTTGGCGCCGATGGCGTGTTCCGTGCCGACCAGGTGCTGGCAAAGCATGACGAGAACTACATGGCGCCCGAGGCGGCCGAGGCGCTGAAGAACGCAGCCGCTCACAAGGCGCAATCCACGGCCACCTTGGCCGTACCCGCAGCGGGGGCCCGTCCATGATTTACGAACTGGGTCATTTGGCGCTGATTCTGGCGCTGGCAATGTCGCTTGCGCAAGGCGTGCTACCGATGATCGGCGCGCAGACCGGTAACGCGGCCTGGATGGGGCTGGCCCGGCCGACGGCGCGTGGGCAGTTCGTGTTTGTACTGATCGCCTACCTTTGCCTGACGCACGCGTTCGTCACCAACGATTTTTCCGTTGCGCTGGCGGCCAACCACTCCAACTCGACGCTGCCGCTGCATTACCGCATCACCGCGGTATGGGGCAACCACGAGGGTTCGATCCTGCTGTGGTCTCTGATTCTGGCGGGATGGACCCTGGCGGTTTCCATCTTCTCGCGCCAACTCGACGATCGCATGCTGGCGCGGGTTCTGGGCGTGATGGGGTTGATCAGCTGCGGCTTCATCCTGTTCACCTTGTTCACGTCCAATCCATTCGAGCGCATGTTTCCGCCACCGGCCGACGGGCAAGACCTGAACCCACTGCTGCAGGATCCGGGCATGGTGATCCATCCGCCCATGCTGTACATGGGCTATGTCGGTTTTGTCGTGGCGTTCGCGTTTGCGGTCGCGGCGTTGATATCGGGCCAGCTCGACGCGGCCTGGGCGCGCTGGTCGCGGCCCTGGACCACGGCGGCCTGGTGTTTCCTGACCATCGGCATCGCGCTGGGCAGCTTCTGGGCCTATTACGAACTGGGCTGGGGTGGCTGGTGGTTCTGGGATCCGGTGGAAAACGCGTCCTTCCTGCCCTGGCTGGTCGGCACCGCATTGATCCATTCGCTGGCGGTGACCGAAAAGCGCGGCGGCTTCAAGATGTGGACCGCCTTGCTGGCCATCCTGACGTTTTCCCTGTCGTTGCTGGGTACCTTCATCGTGCGTTCAGGCGTACTCAGTTCGGTCCATGCGTTCGCGACCGATCCGACGCGCGGGGTTTTCATCCTGGGTTTCCTGGCAGTGGTAATCGGCGGTTCGCTGGCCTTGTTCGCCTGGCGCGCGCCGCAGGTCGGGCTCGGCGGCAGTTTCGAGCCGGTCTCGCGTGAATCGATGTTGCTGGCCAACAATGTGCTGCTGCTGGTGGCGGCCGCCGCGGTGCTGCTCGGTACCCTGTATCCACTGGCCGTCGATGCGCTGGGCATGGGCAAGTTGTCGGTCGGCCCGCCGTATTTCGACACCGTGTTCGTGCCGCTGATGACGCCGGCCCTGTTCCTGATGGGCATCGGCCCGATTGCGCGCTGGCGCCAAGCCCGCCTGCCCGAATTGGCGTATCGCCTGCGATGGGCGTTTGGTGTTGCTGCGGTCAGCGCTTTGGCGGCATTTCTGGCACTCGGCAAATGGACGCCGATGATCGGCCTGGGACTGGCACTGGCCGCCTGGATCGCCAGCACCGTGGTGCTGGCCCTGGTCACCCGGCTGCAGGAACACAAATCCCCCGACTGGAGGCGGCGCTTCGCGGCACAGCCGGGCAGCTTCTACGGCATGTTGCTGGCGCATCTCGGCGTCGCGGTATTCATCGTCGGTGTCACCATCGTCAGCGGTTTCGAGAGCGAGAGCGACGTGCGCATGGAGCCAGGCGACACCGCCACCGTGGCCGGCTATCAGGTCCGGCTCGACAAGATCGAGGACGTGACCGGCCCCAACTACCAGGCATCGCGCGCCACGCTCAGCCTCATACAGGACGGCAAGCTGGTGGCCATTGTCAGGCCCGATCGCCGCGTCTACAACGTCAGCCGCTCGCCGATGACCGAGGTCGCCATCGACCGCGGATTGCTGCGCGACGTGTATATCGCGCTGGGTGACCCGGTCAGCGCAACCGCCTGGAGCGTGCGGCTGCACCACAAGCCGTTCGTGAACTGGATCTGGATCGGTTGCATGTTGATGGCGTTGGGTGGTTTCCTGGCCGTGATGGATCGGCGTTACCGCAAGCTGCGCGTGAGCGAGCCGGTGCGTCCCGCGTCGGCGCCGCCACAGGCCGACCGCGCCTTGCCCATTGGCGGTGTGGTCGTGGCACGTTCGGGTGCGGGGGGCACGGGCCGATGAGGAAGTCGCTGATACCGCTGGCCATCTTCCTGGTGCTGGTCGGTTTCCTGGCTGTGGGGCTGGGTTTGAACCCGCGCGAGGTGCCGTCGCCGCTGATCAACAGGCCAGCGCCCGCCTTCAGCCTGCCACTGCTCGACGCGCCGGAGCAGAAACTGTCGGCGCAGGACCTGCGCGGCCAGGTCTGGATCCTCAACGTCTGGGCGTCCTGGTGCGTGGCCTGCCGTATCGAGCATCCGTTGCTGGTCGAGTTCTCCAAGATGGGCATGGTGCCGCTGTACGGCCTGAACTACAAGGACAAGCCGGAAGATGCGACGCAGTGGCTGAAGAAGTTTGGCGACCCCTACACCCGCTCGCTGTCTGACCGCGAAGGCCTGGTGGGCATCGATTTTGGCGTCTACGGCGTGCCGGAGACCTTCGTCATCGACAAGCAGGGGGTGATCCGCTTCAAGCAGATCGGCCCGGTCACGCCCGAGGTGTTGCGCGACGAGATCATCCCGCTGGTGAGGAAACTCGGTGCTTGAGCTGGCAGGCCTGGTCTGGCGCCGCTGGCTTGCGGCCGCGCTGGCGCTGCTGCTGGCAGTGCTGACGCTGGCTGCCCATGGCAAGGAGGCGCAGCCGGCGTCCGACAACCCCGAACTCGAGGTGCGCGTGCTGGCCATCGCCGAGGAGTTGCGCTGCCTGGTGTGCCAGAACGAGACCATCGCTGCGTCCCATGCCGACCTGGCGGTGGACCTGCGCAAGCAGATCCGGATCAAACTGCAGCAGGGCCAGTCGCAGCAGCAGATCCTCGATTTCATGGTCGAGCGTTACGGCGACTTCGTGTTGTACCGCCCGCCGTTCATGGCCCGCACGCTGTTGCTGTGGATCGGACCATTTGTGTTGTTGGCGATCGCCGCCGTGGTGATGGTGGTCAACGTCCGACGCCGCCAGCGTACGGCGTTGGCGCAGGAGTGGAGCGAAGCGCAGGCGCGGCGTGCGCGTGCCCTGCTCGACGACGCGTCGAGCCAGTCCTGATGAGGTGAGCCTTCCTGTTATGAACATGTTCCTGGTTTTTTTGGTTGGCCTGATCGGGCTGGCCCTGGCGATGATTTTGCCCTCGCTGTTGCGGCGTCGGACGCCGCAGGCGCCTGACGCCGGCCGCGCCAACGTGCAGATTCTGCGGGAACAACTCGCTGCGCTCGATGCCGATCGGGCCGCCGGCAGCGTCGACGATGCGCAGTACCAGCTGGCGCGCACCGAGATCGAGCGCAGGGCGCTGGAGGAGGAACAGGCGGCCGAGCGAACTCCGGTCGTGGCCCGCCGCTCGACCCGCACCGCACTGGTCCTGGGCCTGTTCATCCCGGTGTTTGCAGTGCTGATGTACGCGGCACTCGGTCGGCCGCAGGCGCTCGACCCGGTGCTGGCCACTGTGCCGCCAGGCGACGTGACGCTGCCGCAGATCGAGGCCATGGTCGACGGCCTGGCCAAGCGGCTGGAGGGCCAGACCACGCCGCAGGAGGGCGACTTGCAGGCCTGGACCATGCTCGCCAACTCCTACGCCGTGTTGCAGCGTTTCCCGGAGGCCAGCAAGGCGTTTGCGCGGGCGCGTGCGCTGTCGCCGGACAATGCGCAACTGCTGGCCGACCATGCGGACGCGCTGGCGATGATTCAGGGCCGGAGCATCGAGGGCGAACCCGGCAGGCTGGTCATGCGCGCATTGCAGCTCGAGCCCAAGAACCTCAAGGCGCTGACGATGGCTGGCAGCTGGGCTTTCGAACGCCGGGACTATGCCGGCGCGATCAACTACTGGAGCTTGGCCCAGCCGCTGGCGCCTCCCGGCACCGACTTCGCCGCCGGCCTGGAGAACAGCCTGCAACAGGCACGTGCCGCTGCGGTGCAAAGTGGTCCGCTGGCGGCAGCCGGAACCGACAAGGCGCTGCCGCAGGCGGCAGCTGCCGGCAACAATGGCAAACCGGCTCTGACTGCGGCTACCGCACAGGTCAGCGGCGAAGTACAGGTGACCGACGTTCTGGCCAAGCGCGTACAGCCGACCGACACGGTTTTTGTGTTCGCGCGCGCGGCCGACGGCCCGCGCATGCCGCTGGCCATCATCCGGCGCACGGCCGGAGACCTGCCGTTCGCCTTCACGCTGGACGACAGCAGCGCGATGAACCCGCAATTCCCGCTCTCCGGTGCCCGGCAGGTCGTCATCGGTGTACGGATCTCGCCCACGGGCGATGCAACGCCGCGCAGCGGCGATCTGACCGGCCAGATTGGTCCGGTCGATCTCGGTGCGGGCAAGCTGGTCCTGATGGTCGACGCCGTCGTGCCTTGAGCCTGGCGCTTGGCTGCCCGGCAGGCTCGGTGACCCTGGCAACGGACGGACCGTGAAGCGGCTACCCCCTTTGACCGCGCTGCGTGCCTTCGATGCGGCGGTGCGTGCTGGCAACTTTACCCGTGCCGGCGAAACCTTGCATGTGACCCAGGGTGCGGTCAGCCGGCAGATCCGGCAATTGGAAGAGTGGCTGGGCAAACCGGTGTTCCTGCGCCAGCCCCAGGGCCTGACGCTCACGCCAGCCGGTAGCCTGCTGGCGCAAAGTCTGGAGTCGGCCTTCGGCACGATCCAGGATGCGGTCGAGCAGATCGGCAGCCTGGGCTCGCGCCAGCGTATTGCGGTCAACGTACCGGAGACGTTCGCGTCACGCTGGCTGGCCCCCCGGCTGGGCGCGTTTCGCAGCCGGCATCCGGATATCGACCTGACGATCACGACCAATCCGGTCATCAACCTGCGCGAGGCGCAGCAATACGATTGCCTGGTGCTGTTCCTGGACCAGCCCTGGACCAAGGGCGCTTGCCGGTTGCTGCGTCAGGAGCACTATGTGGCTGTGGCCAGTCCGGAACTGTGGCGCGACGGTGCCCCGCCCAACCTGGAGTCGACCACGCTGTTGCACGTCCTGGCCGGGCCCAAGGAGCGGCTGCCACTGTGGGAGAACTGGCTCGCCTCGCTGGGTCTGCGCCATATCGACGCCCGCCCCGGCATTGCCTTTTCGACCATGGACCAGGCGATCAACGCTGCGCTCTCCGGCGCTGGCGTGGCGGTGGTCGATGCGCCAATGGTGGCGCGCGAACTGGCCGAACAGCGCCTGCGCCGGATCGACCAGCATGAACTCACCGCCAGACACGGCTACTGGTTCGTCGAACCGAGCGAACCGGCACACCGCGCACCGGCGCACCGCGCGGTGGTGGCCTTGTTTCAGGCCTGGTTGCTGGAGTCGAGCCACGCGCCCGCGCCGGTGCCTTGACGGACCCCGGCCGGCAGCGGCGGCAACGCCTCATTGCCGTATCACCACCGCGTCCAGCTGCAGCGCCCTTACCTTTCCGGCCGCCGCCGCTGCCTGCTCCCGGGTTGCGAACGGCCCCACTCGCACCCGGGTACGCAGTCCGTTACGCGTCTGCACCGACTCGCTGATCGCCGGCAGGCCGGCCTGCTGGAGTGTGGCGTGGGTGCGCAGCGCGTTGTCCTGCTGGGCGAACAGGCCGACGTTGATCAAGTAGCGCTCGGCTGGTGCCGGCTCGGGCGGCTGTGGTTCGGCCGCCAGAGACTGCGCCGGCGCGGACGCTGCCGCGGTGGCAGTGGCCGCCGGTGCCGGTTCCGGTACCGCGGCGGGCGCAACCGGTGGTGCTGCTGTCGCGGTTGCATCCCGATCCGCTGCCGCTGTTGCATCCCGATCCGGTGCCGCTGTTGCATTCCGATCCGGTGCCGCCTCGGTTGCCGGCGCCGCGACGCCAGCGACCTCGCCGCTGGCGCGTGGCCACACGCGCTTGTGCAGGTCCGGCGTCAACGAACCGACGAACAGCAAGCTGGCCAGTACCAGGTTGGCCAGTGCGATGCCCATCAGGCGCGGCCGTGAACTGGATTGGCGCGCCAGCAGCATGCAAGCGTCCTTGAGGTTGTGGGTGCTCGCCAGCGCCTTGTCCAGCCGTTGACGGTACACCCGGTACAGCCAGGCGTTGCCGAAGAGGCCGGGCACCAGCAGCGCCATGGTGAGCAGCGCTGCCCACAGGCTCCATTGCACCGATTCGGCCACCGGCGGTGCAGCCAGCGCCATGCCCGCTGCCAGGCCCAATGCTACCGCGGCCAGCGCGGACAGATACAGCACGGCCGGCAGCCACAGGCCGCGAAACAGCATCCAGTTCAGCGTGATGCCGCAGGCGGCCCAGTTCCAGCGCGGGCCGGCGCGGCCGTAAGCCTCGAAGCGGGTCAGGATCGGCAGGTAGTAGTCGGCCCGCATCGGCCCGATGGCGGCGCGATACAAGGCTTCAAGATGGCTGTCCGGTGACGTATCGAGCCGCGTGGGTTCGCAAGTTGCCGCGTTGGCGATGGCGGACGTCTCGAGCATGGCACATTGTGGCACTGGCACCAGCATGCGCCGACCAGCAGCACGGGCCTGCTGCCCAGGTTCGTGGTAGCGTGCGGCGGTACGGCTCCCGTAGCCGTGATGCACGGTTAGTACGCGGAGATTCGATCATGACATTACCGAACCGGTCCACGGTGTTTCGCCTGGCCAGTGTCGCCACCGCTCTGGCAGGTGCCGCGACCATCGCCTTGTTCCTGCGCGGCAATCCTGCGCAGGCGCAAGGGCCGATGTCCGCGCCGGCCTGCCAGTGTTCGGTGCCGACACCGATCCCCGGCATGGCGAGCCGGATCGCGCATTGCCTGTGCGGCGCGATGTCCTGTGCCATAACCGAGACGTCGGACAGCACCCGCGGCGCCAGTCAGATGCAATGCGTGCGGTTATGACGCGGGGGTGACGGACCCGCAGTCTGGCCAGGGCCGGCCCCTGTCGCCGCCATTCGGGCCCATGTCACGGCGCTGTCATCGGCGCTGATTAACCTTGCGGCTTCTTTCCACCTTGAACGGAGCCGACATGAAAAATACCTTGACCCTGGCGCTTGCGCTGGCCGCCGCGACGCCTGCGTTGGCACAGGTGCAAATCACCGAATGGATGTATTCGGGCAACAGCGGCGAATACATCGAATTCACCAATCTGGGCTCGACCGCGATCGATTTCGCAGGTTGGGTCTACGACGACGACTCCCGCTTCGCCAGCGTTGCGGCGGGCGGTTTTTCCCTGTCCGGTTTCGGCCTTGTCGGTGCCCTTGAATCGGTGTTGATCACCCAGGACGATGCCACCGTCTTTCGTGCCAACTGGGGGCTGTCCGCCAGCACCAAGGTGCTGGGTGGCTACACCAACAACATCGGCCGTGGCGACGAGATCAACCTGTTCGACGCCGGTGGCAACCTGGCGGATCGACTGGCTTACGGCGATCTGGCTTTTCCCGGCACGATCCGCGCTCAGACCGCTGGCGGCACACCCGTGTCGATCGCGGCGCTCGGACCGCAGACGGTCATGGCCGGCAACTGGGTGCTGTCGGCCACCACCGACGTGCATGGCTCGGTGCTGGCGGCATCGGGCGACGTCGGCAACCCGGGCCAGTTCATCCTGGCCGCGGTACCGGAGCCCGAGACCTACGCCATGTTGCTGGCCGGCCTGGGCATCATCGGTGCCATCGCTCGTCGCCGGCGTGCATCATGAGGCGAAGCGCTCCAATCATGTGCAGGCAGTCGAACTGGATTCGTGCCGGTTTTACCGGGCTTTTGGCCTGCTGGGCCATCGGCGCATCGGCCCAGTCGCTGGGCCTGTCGGGTTACCGGTTAACCGGCAACTACGCGCTGGCCACGCTGGGGGACGTGGGGCTGGAGGCTTCTGCCGTCACCTTTGCCAAGGATCGCGGCAGCCTGTTCTTCGTC